>CAZWGD010000001.1:0-33783 GCA_964633235.1 uncultured Desulfobacteraceae bacterium
AATCGGTCGACCTCCAGAATGTCTACGCCGCTCTGATGAAAGTGCACGTGATCCACTAAGAAAACGTTGCTTTAAAAGGAGGGATAGGTTCGATGAATTACCGGACGCTTGTTATCAGAATCGTGGTTTCCTGCCTATGTTCTCAGCTCATGATCTCTTGCGCCCTGAAAATGGATATGGGCAAGTCTGATGACAAGAGAATCGGAGGGGGTGGACTAAATGCCCAGGCATACTATTCTCGGGGAAATGAGCATATTGATGCCGGGCGGTATCCAAAAGCCATTGCGGATTATACCAAGGCCGTCGCACTCGATACCACCCATGCCGGGGCATTCTATAGCAGGGGATTTGCCCGTAACAAAATGGGGCGATACGATGAGAAAGCGATTGCCGACTATACGAAAGCCATCGAACTTATCCCCAGTTATGGCGACGCTTATAGACGGTCTATGAAATGGCGGTCATAACCAAGTGTTCCCAAATCCAGGAGATACTGCGTAAAACGGGACAGCAATAGACCCAGCGGCACGGTTTGTCAGCGCAGCGATCAGCGTCTCCGGGAACGCTCGTTATCACTGAAACTGGTCGCAAAACACTCCTGATGCCATTAAGGGTGTAGCCCTGCTGACGCAGGGATGGTATGGTGGGTTTCAAAAATTAAGGAGGACATCCTCGCACATGCGGCAACCCTTTACCACGCTGTTTTAATTCGTGAATTCATCGAGAAATCAGACCGATAATTAGGACACATATCAATTCACCCGCCCATTGGACCGAAAGGAGTTTCTCATGATCAGACGTACTAAACATTGGATTCCCGTGTTGGTCACCCTCTTCATCATCTCCATTCTTTCAGGATGTACGCATATGGAGAAAAAAGGCGAATTCCAGGAGACTCAGACTCAAAAGTCAGAGGTACAAGAATCTGCCGCACCTGCTGAAGCCACGCCTGCCTCCGCACCGGAAGTCCAACAGGAAGTTGTAACCGTAGCCGTGGGTCGACTGAACCTCCGCGCCCAGGGAACCACCGATAGCCTCATCCTGAGCGTTTTAAAGAAGGGCGATGCCCTTGTGGTACTGGAACGGAAGGATCACTGGATAAACGTTCAAACCGCATCCGGAAAGCAGGGTTGGGTTGCCGCGCGCTACACCCATCCGCCAGGGAAAGCGCCTGTGGTGGCGTCCGCACCGAAGACGTCCGCCCTTCCGAAAACGGAGGCCGCCAAACCCCAGGCAACCCCGGCAGCCGACTCACCCGCAGCACCGGCAACCACCCCCTCGACAGGACAAACAGAAGAACCTACCACTCCGGCCAAGCCCCGGACGGAAGCATTTTCTCAAAAAGAGGCTGTTGCCCTTTTTAATCACTACCGAAACACCATGGCGGAAGGTGATTTCAAGGCCTTTTTAGCCTGTATTTACCATCCCCCTGAACCGGCCGGGGATGAGCCTTCGCTCGAGAAGGGCACTCCCGAAGAGTTTGATCAGGCAAAGGAGTTTCTGCTGGAGTTGACCCCCGATCCTGCGGCATCCGAGATTCTCAAGTTCGACAGCAACGACGAGGTGGCGCTTCTGGTGATTCGGAGCGATCTTGAAAACCCCGACTACATTACTTTGAGTGCCTTAAAATTTGTTTTTGACAAAGGCGAATGGAAGATTTTCAGTAAGTTTTACGACAACACCTTTCCCCGTAAAGACGCCGAGGCGGATCAAGCCGCGATTGCCAATGACCTTAAGAACAATCGCGAGCTGCAGCTGGCTGCTGTAGAGGCCGAATTAAGGTCATCAACCACGGTATCCCCATCCACCCCGAAACCCGAGGCGATCCCGGCCAGTGCCGGAAGCGCAGAGGGGGAGCTGATCGTCAACGGAGAATCCACCCCGCTGAGATATGCCTACGCCTATATGGAACCCGGCTTTTTCGATAAAACCACGATGGATACAGTGGTTATCCTATCCGACATAGCGCTGGATGAAGAGGCGGTGAACGATTGGGGCAAACGGGCGGATCTGGAAGCGGCCGGAAAGCTTCACTGCGTGGAACTAACCATCAACACCGAGGGGCGAGTCATCTCACGCCGCCTGCGCCACTCAGCCTTTAAAGCCAGCCCCAGTGGAGTGTCCGGCAGCGAGGTTTTCGAACCCCAGGCTGCCGACGAGGGGGTGATTGCCGGCAAGGCCTACACGACCTCAGAGGATGATTTTTTCGGCACCACCTACCAGTATCGCGTGTCCTTCAGGACGCAGATCAAACCACCCGCTGAGGCTTCCGCCGAGGATACGGCGGCCCCGACGCAATCGTCCGTATTCAACGATTCTCCCAAACATGCGGCCCTTGTCGAAATGCTTAAAGCCGAAGGCAAGACGGAGATACTTCAGACGGCTACTTCTGTGGGTATGAACATCCTGGAAGATTTTGCCAGGGTTGTTATCACCTATGCCCAGGAGGGAGAGGCCGCCAAAGCACATCTTTTCCTGTTTAAGGAGAATGACACCTGGGTGGCCCACGGCGAGCTTCCCACGCACAAAGATCATCCCCAGGTATTTTCCGAACTTGCCAGGCGATATTGTGCATCTCGGTATGCACATTTACAAGGCGTCGGTTATCTGGACGACAGCCATGAGAACCAAGACCCACAAAAACGCGTCATCAATATGAATTGCGACGAATATGAAAACAACGAGTGGCAGTACCACCGTTTGAGCATGGTCTATGAGTACGACGCTCAAAAGGGATGGCACATTAGCGGGGCCGAACCCTACCAGAAGCCGGCGGAAAAAACGGATAAGCAGCCGGACACCGCACCTATGCAAGCCGACCAAACCGCATCCCAGGCTGAGGAATCAAAGACGGAAACAAAACCTTGCACCTCCCTGCAGGAGTGCATGCAGATGTCGGACTTGCAGATGGCCGTTATCAGCAGTCATCACCAGGGGGAAGCCCGTGTTCTTGAGCTCATCCAAGCAGGGTCGGATTTAGCTCACCGGAATAAAATCGGTGACACTCCGCTGCACACGGCCGTAAACGCCAGTCCACCCTTGGAAAAGATTGTTCTAGCGCTGCTTGAAGCCGGCGCCGAGGTGGACGCCCCCAATGAATATGGGTATAGCCCCTTACACAATCTGGCGCAGGGTGCCGTGAACAAAGAAGCGCCCATTGCGGTCATGCTCATCGCCGCCGGTGCCGACGTCAACCTCAAAGATCACTACGGTATGACGCCCCTTCATCATATGACCATCAATAAATTGGGATGCCAGGGTACGGAGGTGGCCCGGGTACTTATTGATGCCGGCGGCGATGCCAATATGGAAGACAAATACGGCGAAACCCCGCTGGCTGCAGCGCGAAAAAACGGCTGCCACGAACTTGCGGCTATTTTTGAAAAGGCCGGTACCAACTAAGCCAAAACGTCCATTGCCGACCGGGTCTGAGGCTTTTTAAACTAAAAAAATTTTTCCACCTCAGGGTAACATCCGGGAATGAGCATTCATCTACTGCTCGGTTCTGATGATGAAATCGGCAAGATCGTCCGGATGGATGAATTCCTCGGAAATGGCCTGCCCCCTGACTGAAATACCGGCCTGGTGAACCGTCTCGGAATCTCCGGTGATCAAGGGATGCCACCATTCTAGATCCTGTCCGTGGGCCACCAGCCGATAGGCGCATGTTTTCGGCAGCCATCGCAGCGCCATTACTCTGGCGGGGGTCAATGGCAGGCATGTTTTCACCAGGCGGGCTCGCTGCTTATAGGCTTTGCAGCGGCAGTGGTCAATATCCAGCAGGTAGCAGGATACGCCGGTATAATCGATGCGGCCGGTTTGCTTGTCCTCGAGTTTTTGCAGGCAACACCGGCCGCAACCATCGCACAGGGATTCCCATTCACGGCGGGTTAACTCGGACAGGCTTTTTACTTTCCAAAAAAGAGATCGGTGAGGCGACATGTTGCCTAAAAGGGGTGCCTGATTACGGCTTCCACATGGACAGGTTTGGGTATCTGCTTCTGATCCAGCATGATTTTCTCAGTTTGCCGCCAGGCTTCCACATCTATGCTGCCGATACGGATATTCTGTTGGGGCTTGACCAAACTGCGGGTAAGCTTTAATTGTTCCTGCATGATATCGGGCGCCGTGTCCTTGTCGTACCCTTGCAGCATTTTCAGGACCACCGTCTCATTTTGCGGGTTCAGGGCCTGTTCCCAACCCTTTAAAAGTGCCCGGGTAAATTTTGCTACCGTGTCCGGCTGCGTTTCCACCATTCGTTTGGAGGTGACAACGGAGTTGGCCACAAATTTGACCCCGTGGTCGGCCGGATTAAAATAGGCCACGCTTTCACCGTCCTTGGCGAGTTTTCTTTCCAGGATGGGTGCCTGTGAGTTGCGATAGACCGGCCAGATATCGACCTTTTTCTGATAAAAGGGGGTGTAATCATAGCGCACGCTGAAAATGGTGATGTCTTTTTCCGTGATGCCGTTTTTGGCCATGAGTGTCCGCATAATGGTTTCATCATTGCCGCCGAAGGTGATTCCCACGACCTTGCCCTGGATATCCTGGACCTGATTGATCTGCAAGTTCTCCCGGCGGTAGATCCACTGCAGGGGATTGATTTGAAATAGCTGGGCGACGACCACCACCGGCGACCCCTTGGAGAGGGCGCGGATCACCTGGTCGGCCGAGGCTACACCGAAATGGGCATATCCCAATTCCAACTCGCGGATGGCGTCCCTTTCCGGTCCGCCTTCTTTGATATCCACCTTCAGACCTTCTGCCTTAAAGGCACCCTGCTCATGGGCGGCGATATCACCGACTACGCTGGCATTAAAGAGCCATTTCAGTCGGTAGGTTATCATTTCCGAACTTTCGGCCGGGGTCGTAAAGGGTGAAAATAGCGCCAGGACCAAACAGAAAAATAATAATGCAAGCATGGTGGTCTTAGGTTGGGTCTCTCTTAGCATGTTCACTATCCCCCATATCATTTTTACCGATCCATAAAGCGCCGCTAAAGCGGATATCGGAGATCTGGTACGGTTTTATGGGCCGGAGTTGTGATTTCAATGGTGCGCCCAGGTCTTCTTGACCAGTCTGCCAATTTCTTCCAGCAGGCCCTGGTAAACCGACAGGGTCATGCCGATTAAAAAAAGAGCCGTGAGAATTTTGGCCAGATCGCTTTGATAAAGCGCTATGCGGATACTGTAGCCTATCCCGGCGTTGGCTGCAATGAATTCGGCCACAATCGTCCCGGCCATAGCCAGCGTCGCGCTACCACTGATGACGGTGGTTAGCTTATTCAAATTTTCAAAAGCCCTTATCTTGACTTCCAACTGCCATCGCATTCTCCCGGTTACCCGGTAGAAATGTTCGATGTCCTCGACCGGCTCAGACATGATCCCGAGAACCGAGAGCAATATGGGAAAATAGCAAATCATGGCGGCGATCAAAAGCCGGGATAAAAATCCGTCACCGAACAGGATAAAAATGATCGGTGCAATGGCAACGATCGGATAGGCCTGAATATTGTAGGCCGCAACCTTAATGAAGGATCCGAACCAGGTTGTCCGACGGCCGAGAATACCAACCAGTAAGGCCATCACAATCGAGATCACCTGCCCGATGACGGCCACGGATATGGTATCGGCCGCATCCATCAGATAGCGGTTGAAGGTGGTTCGAAACGTATTCACCAGATCTTCGAGACCCGGAATGACGTAATCGGAAAGACCCAGCAGATATTTGACACCAAAGAGCACCGTCAGTCCAAGTAGATAGATGATCAGAAATTGATAAATGCGCCTAGGCAGCATGCATGATCTCCAGCATGGTTTCCTGTAATTGGTCCCTGGCCACCGACTGGCCCAATTGATGATCCCGGCCCTTCACCTTCAGCACCTGCGGTTTTTTGCGGGGACTGCGGAAAACGCATATCTCCCGGCAGTAGGTTGCCACCTCCACCACATTATGAGAGATGTACAAAAAATAGGTCTCCGGGAACATGACCTTGATCTTGAGAATGATTTTTTCCCGGGTGCGCTCGTCCACGTTGGCTAAGCTTTCATCCATGATGAGCAGATCAAAATCCTGCAGCAGGTAGCGTATCAGGTTCACCCGGTTTTGTTGTCCAAGTGAAAGCTGGGAAAACCTCAGTCCCATGGTATGGGCCATATCAAAGGAATCGATCAGTTCGTCCCGGCGCTCCCTGAGCGTGGGCGGTGTAATCTTCTCCAAGTGTTTACCGACGCCGGACCAGTCGGGAAGCCTTTCCAAATTGTACGAGTACAGCCGGGTCCGCAGGCCGTCTGTCCTTACACTGCCCGTATATTGGGTGATTTTTCCTGCAAGGATGTGGGCCAGGGAAGTCTTTCCCACCCCGGAAGGGCCGAAAAGCGCATTGAACCCGGGTTTTTCGATGGCAAAAGAGAGCTGATGAAAGACATCCATACTGGAATTGGGATAGCGAAAGGTGATGTTACGGCATTCCAGAAGCTTACTCATTGTGGTTAAATCATCTCTCCGTTTATGGATCCAAGCCATCCGCTAGAAGGCATCTCGGGCTTCCACGGCCAGGGATCCGTTTGCATATCTCATGGCCCGGGGTATGCCGGGTACAGCGGAGCGGCAGCCGGTAGTTGAAACATACATGGCCCGCCGTCGTTGCTCACCGGTTCACCTTTGCCGTCAGATGGTCCCAATCCTTGTTCACCAGGGTCTGGAGGCATTGCACATCCGCATCGTCCAGGTGGCTGAAGCGGCCTTGCACTTTCAAGTAGTCCTTCACCGGTATATTTCCCCGATAGTTCAGCCGGTAATGCACTCCATTTTCAACCTCGTACAGGGGGAAGAGATTGCACTGAACCGCAAGCCTGGCAATGCTGACGGACTTTTCAGAGGCCATGCCCCATCCGGTGGGGCATGGGGTGAAAACATGGATAAAGCGCGATTGGCCGCGCAAATCACGGGCCTTCTCAAACTTGCCCTGCATGTCAGCGGGAAAGGCAATACTGGCCGTGGCGGCATATGGTATCCGATGGGCCGCCATTATTTCCAGGATGTTTTTTTTACGCGACCGCTTCCACCCCCGGCCCGGTGTTGTGGTGGTGCGGGTTCCATAAGGGGTTGCGGAGCTTCTCTGCACACCTGTGTTCATGTAGGCTTCATTATCATAGCAGACGTAAAGAATATCCTCATTGCGTTCAACCGCGCCGCTCAGGGACTGGAGACCGATATCGAATGTGCCGCCGTCACCGGCCCAGGTCATCACCACCGTTTCCCTATCGCCGCGCATATCGAGGGCCGCACGTAAACCACTGGCCGCGGCGCCGCCGGTGGCAAAAGCGGTCTGGAGAACGGGCACCTTCAGGGAGGATTGCGGATAGGGCCCGGCGATGATACCCCAGCAGCAGGCCGGGATAACCACCACGGTTTGGGGTCCCAAGGCTCTGAGGGCGATTTTCATGGCTATCGCCGCACCGCAGCCTGGACAGGCCACATGGCCGGGATGAATGAGATCAGGTTGGTCCTGCTGTTTCATGGCGTTATGACTTCAATATCAATTGCTTGGGGAGAGGCCGCAGGCCTAGCTTCCAAGGTTCAGGGGTCCCAAGTGTCCGCCTGCAACCCGATCCACGCGCTTTGGACTGCGGGTTGAGCTGCATGCTTGGTCTGCCGATATATTTCCAGCAAGGTTTCAGGGGTGATATCACGACCACCCAACCCTGCGATGTAGCTGAAAACCGCCGGACCGCCTTTTAGATTGCATAGGGCCGCCCGCACTTCCTGGGCAAAGATGCCACCGGCGCCAAATGAACAGTTTCGATCGACCACGGCGACTTTAGAGGCCTGACCGAGAATACGACGGATCTTTTCCGCCGGAAAAGGCCGCAGCATTTTGATCTTTAGCATCCCCACACTTTCCCCCCGGGCGCGCAGGCCGGAGAGGGCCAGTCTGCAGGTGCCGCATACGGTGCCGCTGACAACCAGCACCACGTCAGCCCCCCGGCAATGGACAGCCTCCACGTCACCGTATCGGCGTGCGAAGTGCTGGTCGAACGCCGATTCGAGGCGGTCCCACAAAGCCGGTACCCGTTCCATGGCCTGCTGGAGGTCATGACGCATCTCCATATAGGCGTTGGGTGCCACCATCTGGCCCAAGGCGTATGGAGAGGCCGGGTCGAGTCGGATTTTTGGCTTGAAGGGCGGTAGGAAACGGTCCACCTGTTCCTGGGTCGGGATGTCCACCGGTTCATAAGTGTGGGAAAGAAAAAAGGCATCCAGGACCACCATCACCGGCAGGTTGATCTGTTCCCCAAGGCGATAGGCCATCAGGGTAGTGTCAAACACTTCCTGGCCGTCCTCGCAGTAAAGCTGGATCCAGCCTGTATCGCGTTGCGACAGGCTGTCGGTCTGGTCCACCCAGATATTCCATCCCGGGGCCAGAGCCCGATTGACTTCCGCCATGACGATGGGCAACCGGGCCCCCGAGGCCCAGTGCAGCAGTTCGTGCATGTAAGCCAGACCTTGACCGGAAGTGGCCGTGAAGGTCCGCACACCGCCGCTGGCGGCACCGATTACGGAAGCCATGGCCGAGTGCTCGCTCTCTACGCAAATAAATTTGGCGGCCAGTTCGCCATCGGCGACCTGACCGGCAATGGCTTCAACGATATGGGTCTGGGGTGTGATAGGATAGGCCGAAACCACCTGGACCCTGGCAAGCCGCACGGCTTCGGAGACCGCCCGGCTGCCCTCAATTACCTGGCGCATGTCCCGTCTCCTCCAGACTCATGGCGCTCCGCGGACACTCTTCTACACAGACACCGCAGCCTTTGCAGTAATCCAGGTCGATCCACCGGGTGGGTTCACCGATGACCGCTGTCTCCGGACAGAACAAGCTGCAGTTGCCGCAGTCGGTGCATATGCCGCAGTTGAAGCAGCGACCGGCTTCTGCGGAAGCGGCGCTGTGAACGTAATCAGACTGCGTGGGCGAGAATGACAAACGACCTTCCCGGCATGCCCCTGAAGCCGGTTCTTGTCTAGATGCGGATTCGAAATAGCCCGTGTTGATATTGGCGTAGTCAACCACCTGCCCCAGTCGCTGCCAAGACCCTTCCCCTGCGGTATAATGCGCCATGCTTAGCGCCGGTCCCGGGCCTACCCGGCAAGCGGCGAGCCTCTTTTCAATGTGCTGCCACCCCCGCCGGTGATAGACATCAATGGCCATGGCCGCTTGCTTGCCGGAAGCAATGGCATCGGCGACACTCAGCTTATGGTTGACCAGGTCACCGCCGTATACAATCGGTTTCTCGTTGGCCGTCACGGTGCAGTGACTTAGACATAGCCTACCGGCCCCCCCTCTTTGAAACGGTAGCCACGCGGATTCCGCTTCTGCACCCAGGGCGGCAAATACACGCTCAACCCGCATGGTTTCGTGGCTGCCCCGAAGCGGAAAGGGTTTCACCCTGCCATCGTCATTTTGCCGGATTCCGACTGCCATCTGTTGCAGCTGAACAACCAGCGACCCGCCTTCCTGGGCAATTTTGACGGGGCGGGTCAGCTCCCTGATGTTGACGCCCTCCCGGCGGGCCGCCGTAATTTCTTGGCCGAGGGCGGGCATGTCGGCAACGCGCCGACGGTAGAGAATCACCGCTTCAGATCCTAAACGCACGAGGGTTCGGGCCACGTCGATGGCCGTGTTACCGCCACCGATAACGGCCGAGAGCCCCTTGAATACGGTCATGCGGCCCCGGCGGATCGCCCGCAACAGGGTAAGCCCATCCAGGACGTGGATCGCCCCGGGGATTTTCATTTTAGCCGGCAGGCCCAGGCCGCATCCCACAAAGATGGCCTGGTAGGTTTCTCCGGCCGTCCGCAGAAAGGATGCCGAGACGGGGTGATTGCAGTAGATGGCCACCCCCTGGTTCTGAATCCGCTTGACCTCACGCTTCAAGACAGCCGGGGGTAGACGGTAAGCGGGAATTCCCCACCGCAGCAGCCCGCCCGGCGCCGCCTCAGCTTCGAAGACATCACAGGCATAGCCCAGACGGCGTAAAAAGAAGGCCGCGGCCAGCCCGGAGGGGCCTGACCCGATCACGGCTACCCGCATCCTGTTGGTGGGGCCGGGGGTGATCTCGGGTAAAGTCCTTTCATGAGTGAACGGCCGTCCCACAAAGCGCTCGATGGCATTGATAGCCACAGGAGCGTCCAGCTGGGAGCGAATACAAGACCGCTCACAGGGATGAGAGCAGACATGACCGCATACTTCCGGAAAGGGATTTTCACCCAGCATACTTTGCAGCGCCCGGTGATAGAGGCCCCGGGAGGATAAACTCATCAGCGTCGGGATATCCGTACCGAGCGGGCAGGCAGCACTGCATGGCGCGGTCTTGTTGATTAAGACCGGCTGCAGGTAACGCCAGGAACCGGTCTTATTCACACGTGTTGAACGGTCCGAACGAGAAATCAACAAGGAGCGTCCGTCAGGGATGTCTGGTTTGCCGGCCACTATTTCAATTCCTCTGCTGTTCCGACGGCGGCATTTGCCGGCGGATCACTTTTTCAAAGGCTTGCCGGGCGGCCCTTGCATTGGCGTCAGGTTTTGAGGAAAGATCCCTTTCAATGACCGCCATGACGATTTCGATGGGTGGTTTTTTTAAAAGGCCTGCCAGGGCGCCGATCATGGCCGTGTTCACCATGGGATGCGTGCGTGTGCCCAGGTTGTTGTCCGCGGCAATCTTGGTCGCATCAATGGTGGCCAGTTTAACCCCTGAAAAATGATTTGCGAAATCTGAACCCGCGGGTGCATTCAGCAGCACCCAACCACCGGGCTTTAAGCCCTGGGTGATGTTGACGATTTGCATCAGGCGTCCGTCCTGCACCAGAACATGGTCCGGTGTGGTGATACTATACCTGGCCAGGATTTTTTGGGTATCGATTCTGAGATAGGCTTCCACCGGAGCCCCGCGTCTTTCCACCCCAAATGAGGGGAAAGACTGGACATGAAAACCCGCCTGGAAAAAGGCCTTTGAAAGCAGAACAGCAGCCACAACCGTACCCTGTCCGCCGCGGCCGTGAAAGCGAATTTCCTGCATCCGGTCAACTTTCATTTGCGTTACCGCCCTGTTTTTAGGCCGTCGCCCCTTGGACTCTCATTTTTAGACCGCCCTGCCCATACGGTTCTCCGTGACGGCCGTTTTGCAAGAACCTGAGATATGGAATGATGACCTCGTTTTTATTGCTTTCGGTCCCATCGTAGGTGATGGAAACAACCGGGACACCGGTGCTCTTTTCAATCTCCTTGGCCATGGCTTCCGTTACAAGCGATGGGCAACAAAAGGCGGGACTGGTCTGGACAAACATGGCCAGGTCGGGATGATGCTTCAGAAGATAGTGAATCTTGATGATATTTTCCATGGATTCACCGGTATGCTCCAAGCGCATATTATACCGAGACAAGATTTTTTCAGGCGGATCGTTATATTCCGGCTCGGATTCTCTCAATATCAACTTCAGGTATTTTTCATAACGCTTTTCCAGAAGCGTTACGGCTGAGATCATGGCCTTGGAGGCCAGGACACTCAGATAATTGCCCTCCACGAACCATTTTCGAAGATAGGGTCTGGCGATCATCTTGATGTAGGAGCTGTACGGGGTAGTCACCACCCGCCCCCCCCAGGATTCGATTTGATGAACCAGGTTCTGGTTGCATACCGCATTATCGCGTGCATACAGATCACCGAATATGGCCACCTTGGGTCGTGGCGACAAGCCCGGGTCTCTCGTTTCAATGGCTGCCAGCCGCTCGACAACTTCTGCCAGGGCATTCTCCTTGGACCGCCTTCCCAAGAAGGCGTTTTCCAAGATCGCCAGGCATTGCTGCAGGACGGCATCTGTCTGGCCTGAATGGCATTCATAGGGTCGAATCATGCATCCCATTTTATGCAGGAACCCACCGAACATATAGGCGAAATAGATGCTGATGGGCAGTTTTTTAGAGATGTCTGCAAAAGACATGATCCCGGGATACACCTCCGCGTTTTCAAACCCGTTGCCCTGTTTTGACAACATATGCTTGAGATGCATCGGCAGGAGGCCCAGGTTGCACGGTATGGTGGAACGGATCATCCAGAGAATACACCGGGACGGATCAAAGCCGTGACGCTCAACAGTATCAATGAATTCCTGCCCGATGATATTCATCGGGATGCATTGTCCCGTGTTATGGCGCAGGCTCTTCTGAATGCTTACATGACGCTCTTCTAACAGGTGTGCATCAACACCTTCGCGTCTTAAGGCGGCCACCACCAGGCGCAGGGAAATGTCCCCCCAGTTGGGCAGCATCAGGGTCTTGCCGGCCAGATCGATGGCTGCCGATTTGCGCAGGGGTTTCAGGGCCGCAGGCGCAATCTTTTTTCTCTTGGCGCCGTGGTGATTTTGGAACGATTGGATAGCCGCTTCGATACGGGTTTCATACCCGACGGTTGAATCGTGTTCATCCAGCTGTAGAATCAGGTATGGTTTCGCATACCGGTCCATGATTTGCTTAAAATATTCGGCCACATAGGAATCGGGGCTGCATTTGAAGGACGTAATCAATACCGGATAAGCGTCCGGGTTTAGGGCGGTCTGTGCAGCTGCCTTCACAATCTCCGCAGCATAGTGCCAATGCAGCTGATCCAGCAGCGGATCAATTGACCCAATCGCCCGGTCCGTGACGGTGATCATGTCCTGATAAAAGGTCTTGACGCCCAAGGCGCTGAAAATGTCGGGAATGCCCTTGTTCATATGCCTGGAGAGCACCGTGTAAGGCCTTCCCAGGAGCACCACGTGAAGCTGACCGGCCACAGCCGTTTCCCGGCTGTACAGCTGCTTGAGGGCCTGCAGCCGCTCCCGTTTCATCCTCAAGGCTTGCTCAAAGGCGGCCGAAACTTTAGAGAATGCTATTCTCCGCGCAGAGACAGTTTTGAGCATGTTGTACAGCTGAATCCGCGCGTGGAACTTGCCGTAGAGGTAGTAAATCAGCGGTGTTAAAAAACGGTTCCGCAGGTCTTTCGTCGAGTGACTCCGGTCCTTGATAAAAGATGCCAGGGTGGGCGCATATTGGGTGTAATAACAGTACTGCCTGCGGCGCTGATGGCCACGGCGCCCGTGGTCCAGGTAAAACGGCATAAAGATAAAATCCGCTCGGTCCAGCAGGTGAAGGATATGTCCGTGCGTGGCGGCTATGGGTGCACAAAACTCCGCCCCAGCGAGATGCTTGCCGTCCCGGAGGCCATGTGAAAAATCCGCACTTGTAAGGGTTTTTAGGCCCAATGTATGAAAGAATAGCTGCCAGAATTCCAGGTCTTCCTGGAGATGCAGTGCCGCCGGGATACCAATGGTAAGGGTCTGCGGACCCGCGGTTGACTTTGGAATCGAGAAAAGCTTCTTTCTTTCCTTAAGCAGGTCGAAACCGGACAGGTTGTTGTTGACATACTGTCTGGTATCATAATCCCTGCCGCATAAAAATCCGTATGCGGTTGTGCGGCCATGGACCTCGGCAACGCTCAATTTGCAGTGGTTGCTGCAAATCTCACAGACTTCAGTTTGAATGGGGATCTTTTTTTGATGAAGATTCAGCCCCTTGAACCGTGAGGTTGTCAGCCGGGCATCGGCAAGCTTCAAGGCTACCCCCAGTGCACCGGAAAGATGACAATATGGCGATACTTGGATCGGTTTTCTCAACCGTTGTTCAAAAGCGGCCACTAGCGCCCGGTTTTTGGCCGTGGCCCCTTGAAACAGAACGGTGTTGCCGATGTTGCCCTCCACGGCGACCTTGGTAAGATAATTTTCCCTGATGGCGTGCAGAACAGATGCCAGGACCTCATCTTTAGGGTACCCTCTGCCGAGGTAGTAATTGATGTCCCTTTCCATGAAAACCGTGCAGCGATCGCTGCTAAGGGGTGCACGACGCCCTACAGCACGATCAGCGTAAGCCGCCAGAGGACATTCCAGTCTCGAGGCCTGCTCTTCGATAAAGCTGCCGGTGCCCGCGGCACAGACCGTATTCATAACCGAAAAGGTAACCCTGCCGTTGTTGAGGGTTGTGAACTTGCTGTCTTGTCCACCGATTTCAATAATCGTGTCAACCTGCGGGTTGATCTCGACAGCCGCCCGGGCATGGGCCGTGATTTCGTCTACCACCAGATCGGCCCCCAGGATGCGGCCTGTAAATTTTCTTCCGGACCCCGTAGTGCCGGCCGCTAGAATTTTCAGGTGCCCCTCTTCATCCGCCAGCATATCCGCTATGGCGGCGAACAAGTTTTGCACGGCGCTTACGGGCCGCCCTGATGTACGGGTGTAAAACCCAGCCAGTACCTCACCGGACCGGTTGGTGATAACGGCTTTGGTGCTGGTTGAACCAATATCGATCCCTAAATAGGCCTGCAAAATGTTCCGGTCATCGGAATCAAGATGGATATCCCGGTAAATATCCACTTCAACCGGTATGGAAAACTCATCCCGCCGGGGTCGAAATATATACTGCTTTAGACTGTTGAAGTCAGGATAGTCCGACAATCTTAATTCCAGCGGATGATGAAAGTAAGAAAGCGCGGTATTTTCGTGAACCAAGAGATCATCGATCTCGCGGATGTGCATTTCGGAATGGCAAGCGGCCTCGTGGGCTAGAGTCAGAGCCGCCCCTACGGCACCGTAGTGGGATGACTCGGCCTGGATGTCCAAGCCAACCAGTGCCTGAATATGTTCGACAACAGCCTTATTCCGGGAAACACCGCCACAAAAAATGATGGGGCCTTCCGGGGACTCTCCCACAAAAAGCGTATCCACAATATTGCGCGCCAAACCCTGGCAGAGACCGTCGCAGATCTCCGTCAAGCTGTAGCCTTCCTGCTGTGCATGCACCAGGTCGGTCTTGGCAAAGACGGCGCATCGCGAAGCGATCTTGGGAATTCTTCCAGTGTTGGCATGGGCAATGCGACCGAGTTCGGCAACACTTTGCAAGCTTAGCCGCCCGGCTTGCTGGTCAAGAAAACTTCCGGTGCCGGCGGCGCAGGAAGTGTTGGTCCGGTAGCCCAGATAGTTGTCCCGGCTATCGAAGCGGATCAAGCCGAACTTCTCCCCCCCGACGATCAGAATCGAGCCCACGGCAGCATGAAAATGACGTGCGGCCGCTATAACCGCTATGCGGTTATCATACCGCGCGGTGGCTTTAAGGGTTGCTGGAGATGACGTGGTGGCGGCAATGTATCGTATCGGCGAAAGATCTATATCGGCCAGAAGCGCGGCCAGGGTCGGCTTCAGGTTGCCATGGTGAAATCCATAGCGGGTCCATAGAAGATGTTTATCAGCGGTCAGGCCCGCGATGGCTACAGCCACCGATCCGATATCTATGCCCAAGATTTGGCACCGGCTGGATGAGTTTGTCATAGTGAGCCCAGTTTATCAAAAACAACCGCCTATCGGCAATTACATTTTGAGGATCATCTTCCAAATTGTTCTGTATTATCAAAATCTGAGCCTGTCCGTCCATATTAGCTGATTTTTCCAAAAGGGCTCAAAGGGTCCGTCCGTCTCCGGTGGATTGGACCCTCTTCTCCAACTAATTTGGACAAGAACCCGTTATCGGTGTAACCTGGCAGCGGCCATCCCATAATATGATGTTGGCAATACGCTATGGGCTGTGCTAACTTTCAATATTAAAAATCAGTTATTCCTTGATAACGTCAGCCGGTTCATCAGAATCCGTCAGAGCCTATTTCCGACCAATTTGACAGAACGGAGCAAGGGCAACCCATGGCAGCTAAAGCCTGGATGACAGTTTCCTCTCATTCCATCCGCAACGAAATTCGTGGCGTTATTATCTTCATCCTGGTCATTTGGGCGGGTTTTTTCTTGGGGTTGATTCTTCCCGTGAAACAATCGGGTTTGATTCCGCGCCACGGCGCGGGCGTGCCTGGGATCGTGCTGATGCCCTTTTTGCATGGCGGCCTGCAGCATATCATCAGCAATACCATACCGCTGTTTGCCCTACTCTTGTTACTGGCCGGCTCCCGTGCCAATTCAGGGGTCATTGTCGCCTTGATCATTATTTCAAACGGGTGTCTGCTTTGGCTTTTTGGGCGGCCTGGGATTCACATCGGTGCCAGCGGACTGATTTTCGGACTAATCAGCTTTCTTATTTTTTCCGGTTGGTTTGAGAGACGCCCATTCTCCATTTTGATTTCCACCCTGGTCGGCTTTTTGTACGGTGGGAGTCTGTTTGCCGGCGTCATGCCGGGTCAAACCGGTATTTCCTGGGACGGTCATCTATTTGGGGTGATTGCCGGCATAGCAGTCGCCTGGGTGAGTATGCGTAGATGAGTGAAAATACACCCCCCAATGGTCAAAAGGGAGAAAAGCGGCTGGGAATTGACGGGTAAGGAGTGCATACTTACTGATGCGCCCTGAGCCTCACGCGCATGAATTTGCTTTGATATGAATTTTAACCCTGCCGGTAATCTATGTGCGCTCGTGATCGGCCCGATGCCCGCATCGATACCCATGGCATAACCCATCTAAGTCGGCCTTTTCGGGCTTTAGCAAAGGAGGTGAGTGATGTCCGAGAAAAAAATCAAACAGACCTGTGAATGCAAAAATTGTGGTAATGAGGCTGAAATGGAAATCACCTGCAGATTGGAGGAGCACCAGGTGATGAAGGCCAAAGTGGTGCCTGAAGCCCAGGGAAAAACCAGGGGCCATGCAGTCTGCAGCCGTTGCGGTGGTGAGGCGGACATCTGGCTGGATGTTTAAATTGAGCGTCAGCCAAACAGAAATTGACCTGAGGATGAAACGCTTTACAAAAGCTTGCCGTAAAGCGGGAGCCAAACTCACTCATCAGCGTATGGAAATATTTCGTGAAGTGTCCCGGACGGGTGATCATCCGGATGCGGAAACCGTCTTCCAGAGGGTTCGTGAGCGGATGCCCACCGTATCCCAGGACACAGTCTACCGGACCCTCTGGTGGCTGAAAGCCCTTGGGCTGGTTAAAACACTCGGGCTTCCCCGTGAACGAACCCGTTTTGATGCCAATCTCAGCCGCCACCATCACTTTGTGTGTCTGCAATGCGGACTGACACGGAACTTAAAAAGTGATATGCTCGACCATCTAGAACTTCCGGAATCCCTTCAATCCCTTGGATATGCGGAAATGACGCAGGTGGAAATCAAAGGGATGTGTCGTCGATGCACAGCGCATAAAAACCACGTGCGAAATCTGTAATGTCTGATCAAGCTTGAAATGTCGCCGCTTGCGTGCCCTTTTTGCGCTCGGGCTGCGTTACGCTTTCAGCCATATAGGTCCACTAGGCGGTTAAGAGGGCGCCATGCGTATGTGACCTGTTACCAAACAGTCACAATTCACCCCAGCATTCGTGAACTACTTTTTGTGCCTATAAAAGCGAACATCCGCCTTTTCCAATGTGGCCAATCCCACCTGGATGGCATCGTCTACCGCTCTCAAGAAACTTTCCAGGTTTTCTTTCGAGTCCACGATTTCGATAATGACCGGAAGATCTTCCGAAAGGCGCAGAATTTTCGAGGTGTGGATGCGGCTGTTGGCGCCGAACCCCATCATGCCCTTCATCACGGTGGCACCGGCCAATCCGAGTTCCCTGGCCTTGATCACCAGCCATTCATAAAGCGGCTTTCCCCGGTGTTGAACATTCTCGCCGATCAGTATGCGCAGCAGGTATCCTTCTTCCAGAAATGTCATGTTCACCTCCAGAGGGCATAGGCGATGACCCTTCCGCACCACACAGCGGTCAGCCCGAAAAAAACCTGGGCAGCGATATTTGCGGCGGCCAGAATGAAGGCCGAATCGCGCATCAACTCCAAGGTTTCATTTCCAAAGGTCGAAAAGGTGGTTAAGGAACCCAACAAACCGATCATTAAGAACAAACGGCTTTCAGGGCTTAGTATACCGCGGGTCTCGGCGAGATATGACAACAGACCGATAAACAGGCAGCCGATGATATTTACTCCCAACGTACCGAAAGGAAAGCTGATGCTTTTGGAAGCCGCCTGGATCCCCCCGCTGATACCATAGCGAAGAATAGCGCCCACAAATCCACCCAATCCAATAATAATCAGTTTCGTCACTCTTCATCCCCACCCGTATCGCAAACCGATTCCCAGGCTCAAATTCTCATAAACCGACTGCATGAACAAGGATTTCTTTCAGCAAACCCTTATTCCCATTGTTATCATGCACGATATCAAGTATGACGGTTTGCAGTGACCAAAGAGATCCCTTTATTAACGCTGCGTTGCGGCACATCGGATAAACAGGAGCCCCAGATATGAGCCATGCCTTCCAAACGCGTACCAGCACCTTTCAAAACCGTCTGGCGGAGGCCGGTATCGATACCGCGGTTATTTTCGATGCCGATAACATCTTTTATTTGTCCGCCTACTGGGGCTATCTCGGCATGCAGTTCGGCCGGCCCACCCTGCTGGTGGTCCCCGGCCAGGGCGAATGCACCGTTATCACGCCCGGTCTGGAGGCCGAAATGGCGCAGAAAATGACGTGGATTGAGGACATCCGGGAATGGTCCGACGGCGTTGACGGCGAGTGGCGCGATTGCCTGCAAAACACCATCGGAACGAAAAGGCGCCTTACCATCGGCGTGGAAAAAAACAGGATCCATGGGATGATTTTGGGGTATCTGAAGGCGACCTGCCCGGACGCCGCCATCGTGGATATTTCTGATATTCTGGCGGATATGCGCATGCTAAAAACCCCCCGGGAAATCGAAACCATGCACCAGGCCGGTCAGGTATCCGTAGCCATGTGCCTGGGCGGAAAAGAGGCCATTGCCGAAGGGGTTCCGGAGTATGAGGTGGCCCTGGCGGTTATCGCCGCCGGAACACGCAAAGCGGCCGAGTTTCTGACGGATGTGGGCTCGGAGCGGCTTTTTTCACCCATGATCCATAATCTCCAGGTGCTGCAGTCCGGCGGGCCGGACCTCTCCATGGTCCACCGCCGACCCACCGTTCGCCGGATCAAGCGGGGTGAGTCGGTGTACATGTGTTTTTGCGAGATGAACAATTTTAAAGGCTTCAAGCTGGGGTTCGACCGGCAGTACTGGGTTGGAGAGGTCTCCCGGGAAGAGGCCGATTTGTACGCCGTTGCCCTCGACGCCCAGGCGGCGGCGTTGGATGTGATACGTCCGGGCGTGGTTGCCGAGGAGGTGCATCGGGCGGCCGCCCGGGTTTATGAAGCCGCCGGGTTCGGCCTCTGCTACCGGACGGGACGGTCGGTGGGCTTTTCCCTGCTGGAAAAGCCCGAGCTGAAAGTGGGGGATCAGACGCCCCTTCAGGCCGGCATGACCTTTGCCGTGGACGGGGCGGTGTCCATACCTGAAAAGGCCGCCGCCCGGGTGGGGGATTCCATCGTGGTAACGGAAAACGGCTATGAGTATTTAACTCCCTTGCCCAAAGAGCTCCAGGTGCTGTGATATCCGCTTGATCGCAAAATGCGTGCATGGGCCGCCCAAGGTGTTGATCAAGGACCGGACATGGAGGGGGGTGCCTTCTTTACGGGTCTAAAACCGCCTTTTGCGGTGTTTATAAATAAAGCAGTAAACGATCATGGCCAAAAACATGAGGGAAACCGACAGGCCCATGAGCTCATTCAAGACGGATCGGCGACAGTATGCACCCACGGATAACAGGAAGCTTACCACACCGAGAACAGCAATGGTTTTTGAAGAGCTGCCCCCCCTGAAAAAATAGAGTGCCAGGATTAAAAAAACCACCGCAATCCCCCCCCACTTTATCCAGGTAAAGACGTGCAGAAACACCAGCGCACCGGCAATGTCACTGCCGGCCATTTTAGCCGTAATCTTGAGCAACTGTACGTTTTCAAGCGCATCGGCCATCAGGATGACAATCGACAGTCCGCTGCCTGCATAGTAGTGTCGCCGCCCGGTGGTTCTTGCACAGGCACGGGAAAAGAAGAACAGGAAGGAAGTATATAAAAGCATGTAAAGATAGTCCAGTCGGTTGCCGAGATCCATGGAGGCCAGCATGGTGCTGTGCTCCCGGGTGCCGGGAAAACCGAACATCCGCTCAACTTCGTCAGGTGACTGCACAAATTCAAATGCCAGTATAGGGGTGTAAAAACCCTTCATCATCCAGGCCGCCCTGGAAGGAAATACCGCCAGCAGGACGATGCTCATCCCGGCCACCAGCAATCCCAAATAGCCGACGTTGATAAACGGCCGCTTGGCCGGAGCCCGCTTGCCATTCTTTAACTGATCTCTTTCCATACTATCCCTTATATAGTTTTGGCCCTTGAATCTCAAGCCTTCAGCTTTCCCCAGGGCAGCCGCATTTGGATTTTGAGTCGGCATCGCCGCTACGCTTCATTCTTTCCAAACGCGGTTGTTCTGAGGCTTTAGCCAAGACAGTTGACTTGCTTGCACAGCGCAGATAAATAATACCTATACAGGAAGCGATAAAAATATACCGGGCATCCACGATCTCTTTTCAAGACCGTTTTGCGTTGACCTGGAGATGAAAGCAGTGATTGATACCGGCGCGGCGTATCATTGGCACACCGCTTATGCCCGCTATGGCATGGAGCGGCATTTCCTTGACTGGGAAAACCAGCCAAATCCCTTTAAAGAATATGCAAGCCTTGAACCCGTCCCTCTGCCGGCTGTCTCCGGTTTTCCCCAGGAATCGCTCTGGAGCCTGGTATCCCCGCCGGCTGATCCTGCCGAACCCAAAAGACCAGGAATGGATCTGATTGCGCGACTGCTGTACCTTGCCGGGGGGCTCACCGCCAAAAGCCGGCACGCCGGCAAGGTTTTTTATTTCCGTTCCGCAGCCTCAGCCGGTGCCCTCTATCCCATTGAACTGTACCTGGGTGTTTTTAATGTTGAAGACCGGGAGCCTGGGATCTATCATTTCGGCGTTCGTGATTTCACCTTGTCCCCCATGAGACCTGGCGATTTCAGCCCGTTATCGGGAACCATCATCCCCGCCTTGCCTGCCGCTCAGCATCCGTGCCTGTCCGTCCATCTAACCGGGATCTTTTTTAGAAGTGCCTGGAAATACCGGGCCCGGGCTTTCAGGTATGTGCTCCTGGACGGCGGCCATGTATTGGAGAACCTGCTTCTGGCCCTGGCTTCGGCGAAATTGGCCAATACCTGCCACTACGATTTCAGCGATGAAACGGTCGCGCGGTTGATCGGCCTGGATGGCCGGCGGGAAGCGGGATTGGCATGGGTCAATGTTTCCGGCGGCGCTCGGGAGACTGGAAACCTGCCGGCAACCCGGGATCACCAGGCCCTGGATGTGTTGCCTCCCGAAATAATCTCCGCCGGCCGGGTGTCCCGCCGCGAAGTCGTTTACGACGAGATCCTGGAAGCTTACCGGGCAGGCAAACCGAAACCAGGACCTGGCCGGATGCGGGTACGGATGTCAAAATATATCGGCGTTCGGGCCAAAACATGGATGGCCGTAGAAAAGACGGAAGCGCACGCCGAAGAGGTGCCTTTTGCCCAGTCGATTCTGTCCCGCCGTTCCAAACGGAACTACATCAGCCAGGCCCTGCCGAAAAAGAAATACTTCCGCCTGCTTGATCTTTTGTGCCGCGCGTCCCGCAAAGACGGAGATAGTGATCCCCTTGGCTGTCTTGCCACCGGGTTGCTAACCGGCAACATTGAAGGGATTGCTCCCGGTTTTTACCTACTAGATCCACAAGCACGGCGCTTCGGACAGGTCATTTCCGGCAACCTGGTCGATCCCATGGCGTCGGTTTGCCTGGACCAGAAATGGTTGGCCGGTGCCGCCCTGCAGGTCATGTTCCTGGCCAACCTGAAAACGCTTGACCAGCAGTACGGCGCCCGGGGCTATCGTTACGCCATGCTGAATGCCGGTCGCCTGGGCCAGCTCATCTACCTCGGCGCCACCGCTCTCGGGCTGGGATGCTGCGGCATCGGTGCCCTGTACGACACCGAGGCCCAAAAACTCCTGGGCCTCAACCGGGACTCGGCTTTGCTTTACCTGGTGGCGGTGGGAGTGGTGAAGCGGCTGTAGAGAGGGCCCTAAAAGATGGCCAAAAGGGCTTTTTTATTCGTTCTGTTAGCGGCGAATACTCCGTACTGCTTGTCCGGATTAAACCAGGCACCGCCCATTAGGATTTTGACCCTATCCATAACCGATTCATGCTTGAAGATATGCTGATACAGACGGTCACGGATCAATGGGTTTATGCCCGATCCAGCGACCGCTCCAGGCTACTAGAATATCAGCTATATAGGCCGCGTCTTCCCGCCTGGTGATCAGATGGTCCGCGTCATCAAGGGAAATAAAGCTCTTTGGGTGTTTGGCGGCCGCGAAGATGGTGCCGGCGTTCTCGATGCCGACGATGGTATCCATAGGGGAATGCATCACCAAGAGGGCCTTATTAAGCGCCGTGATGCTTTGCATCTGATTCTGCCGGGAAATATCCTCAAGGAACGCCTTCTTCACGGTAAACGGGCGATCCATCAGCATGACGGTAGCTTTTCCTCTGGCTTCAATCTCACCGATCCGGCGGTCGAATAAATGGGCCACATGGGCGGGATCCGCCGGAGTGCCGATGGTGGCCACCGCCTTGACCTCCCGGATCTTGCCGGCGGCGGATAGAACCGCCGCTCCGCCAAGGCTATGGCCGATCAGGATTTCCGGTGCCCTGAGAGTAGTGCGCATATAATCTGCGGCGGCAACCACATCCGCCACGTTTGACGAGAAGGTCTGATCGGCGAAATCCCCCTCGCTCTGGCCGAGTCCGGGGAAATCGAAGCGTAGGGTGGCGATCCCCCTATCGGCGAGCCCCCTGGCGATTCGACTTGCCGCCAGCACATCCTTGGAGCAGGTAAAACAGTGGGCAAAGAGCGCGTGAGCCACCGGGGCCCCTCCGGGGTGATTCAGGCGCGCGGCCAAAACCAGGCCGTGGCTGTTTTTAAAGGTGATCCGGGTGGATCCTGAAGCTCTTGTCCTCATTTTTTAATACGAATTGATTGCCAGTATTTGGCGGCCCAATAGGGATCGTCGAGGCTGGTGATCTGCACCCCCCTGCGGGTGGATACCTGGATAAATTTGCGGTTTTCCAGGTAGATCCCCACATGCCTGTCAAACCAGCCCGTTTTGAAGAACACCAGGTCACCGGGTTTCAGGTTCTTCTGAAAAATCCGCCTGCCGGATGTTGACTGTGACTTCGTATCCCTGGGGAGCTTGATATCAAATAATTTTTGGTAGGTGATGTATACGAAACCGGAGCAGTCAATGCCCCTTTTGCTCAGTCCCCCGCTGCGGTACCTGACGGAGCGCCACTCCGCGAAGTGGGCGTAGAGCGCCCGTTTCACCTTTTCCGTATCGGATAGGGGCATCGCTTCAACGGCGGCGGCGTCAGAGGGAGTGCCGATGACAATCACGGTTTTCGGACATCCGGTGAGCAGGATGGCTGCCAGCAGTACAATGGGAAAGCCTTTGGTCTTTTGTGTCAACATGGCTGGAGGCCGATAATGCCCTCAATCTCTCTCAGGCTCTGAATGTGAAAATCGGCGGCCAGGTCGGTATTGCCGTAGGCAATAAAGCCTACATTCGCCCTATGGGCGGCTATCTCGTCCAGTTTGGAGTCCCCCACATAGAGCATCTCTTGCGGGTTGATGCCAAAATTCCGCAGGATTTTAATCAACAGGTCAGGATGGGGTTTAGGGTGGACCACGTCTCCGGCAGATACAACGGCATCGAAATAGCCGGTCAACCCATGCATCTGAATGACCATTTCGATGCTGTCGGTGCGGTTGGTGGCCACCGCTGTTTTCAAAAAAGGCCTGATACGCCGGATGAGCGGTTTGAGGTACGGTTCCATCTCCATCTCGGAGATAAACGGAAGGTAATCCAGGGTGAGGCGATAGGCATTTACCTTTTCCATTTCGATTTTGTTTTCGAAAAGGAAGGGAATGCTCTCTTTGACCGTATGCATGTGGATGAACCGGAACTGCTCCGGTGTCATGGCCGGCAGGTCGAAGTGGTCGAGCAGATGGTTGTAATAAGCCCGGTTCGATTGTTCGGTGTCGAACATGACCCCGTCGCAGTCAAAGGCAATGGACTTGATACCCTTCATAGCACCGAGCCTAGTCCGTGGTTTGTTGCCGGAGATCCGGTTTCTTCTGGGCTGTTTTTTGCCGGGGTGTTTGTTTAGGTGCCATGATATTCCCATGGACCCTGATCTTCAGTTTCGGCCGAATGTGGCTGTCTGTTTTTAACGTAATGGTATCGTAGTATTTCCCCAGCTTCTGCATCACGTTTTCAATGACCAAGAGATACCCGGGACCGTCTTCCGCCATCTTCCTTTCCAGGTGGAAACTGATATTGGCGCCCTTCATGGCGGTGGCTTCCAGAACGCTGAAAGGGTATTCCTTTTTGGGGATGATGGTTACGGTCTTTTTCATCAGCTTGCCCAGCCGTCCGCTCAGGTGTACGGTTCCCGGTTTGATGATGGCAAAATTCTTCACGCTTCCAAATATGCTGAGGCGGTACTTGGCAAATCTGGCATCGTTGGTGCGTATGGAAATGCTTTTGGCCATTTTTCGGCCGCCATATCCCCTTGTATTCAGCTTGATGGCTATTTTCCCCTCGCCGCCGGGAGGGATTTGCTTCGTATAGGAAGCAACCGTGCATCCTCATCCGGTCCTGACGCCGATTACCTGAAGGTCGGCGGTGCCCCGGTTTTGAACCGCAAAACTATGCTCGATTATGGTGCCCTCCAAAACCGGCGGGAACTCGTAGCTACTAGCCGGGAAATGTGCAGCCGGTGTCGGTTGGGAAGCGCCAGGAGCCTGGTGCTCAGATGATTCAACGGCGCTATCATCAGCCCGGGCCGTGTTTTCAGATGCGGAAGGCAAGGTGTCGTCGGAGCGGGCGACGGTTATCCCGGTCCCGGGAAACACGGCTGTCCAGGCCAGAATGGCGGCATAGAGCAGACAAAGAGAAAAACGCTTCGTGGGCATGCTTCTATACTCCTTTTAAAAGGGGATTAAACCGAAACCCGCCGAATGCGGGTTGTCTTTTTTCTAGGGTATCTAGTTTATACCCTGATCTTTTTCCAGGATAGTATACTCGATTTTTCAAAGAATAGCAAAGCGGAAGGCGACATCTCTCCTTCAGCCCGGTTTACATCATGAAAATGGGATCAACATCCAAGGCTACCTTTACCCTGGCCGATCTGAACATCTTTTTGCGGGAGGTGAGCAGTCGCTTCATAAAGTCGTGAATGATCCCCGGGGTCTCACCCTTTAACAGGATCCGATAGCGGTGGTGGTCGGCGATCTTCGGGATGGCGGCCTCAATGGGACCCATGACCCGGACCCCTTTTTTAAAGGTCGGCACTGAAGCCCTTATCTGTCGACAGGCCGAACTCAGGTGTTGAGACAGCTCATGGGTTGGACGCTTGTCCTTCCCCCGGATTCTCAGCAGAACCATCCTGGAGAAGGGCGGGTAATGCAAAGCCTTGCGAAAGGTGATCTCCTGGGAGTAAAACAGGTGAACATCCTGTGCCTTAGCCGCCCGGATGCTGAAGTGATCCGGGTTGTAGGTCTGGAGAATGACTTTTCCGGGTGCATCCCCCCGGCCAGCCCGGCCGGCCACCTGCGCCAGCAGCTGGAAGGTGCGTTCCCCGGACCGGAAATCCGGAAAGTTCAAGGAGAGATCGGCACAGATAATGCCTACCAGGGTGATGTTGGGAAAATCGTGGCCCTTGGCCACCATCTGGGTGCCGATCAGCACATCGACGGATCCGTTTCGCACCTGTTTTAAAATGTTTAAAACCGCATTTTTTCCCGTGGTGGTGTCCCGGTCCATGCGGGCCACGGAGGCCTTGGGAAACATGGACTTCACCATGGACTCCAACCGCTCGGTGCCCATTCCGAGAAGCTTTATGTTTGAGGTCCGGCAGTGGGGGCATTGCAAGGTCGCCTGCCGTCTGAACCCACAGTAATGGCACTTGTAGATATGATGTTGCTGGTGATAGGTCAGGGCGATATCGCAGTGGGGGCAGCGTACGGCTTCGCCGCAGCCACGGCACAGGGGCAGCCGGGCATAGCCGCGTCGGTTCAGAAATAGCAGTACCTGCTCCCCCCGCCCCAGGGATTGGGACATGGCACTGTACAGCCGGGGGCTGATAAACCGGCCGGTTTCGGTCCTGCCCTTTATTTTTCGCAGGTCCACGGTGATGATGTCCGGCAAGGGGCGGTTTTCAATCCGCCGATCAAGGCTCAGGTCGATAAACTTCCCCTTTTTAGCATTATGGCAGGATTGAACGGAAGGGGTCGCCGACCCTAAGAGCGCCACGCACCCTTGGAGTTTGGCCCGCAGTACGGCCAGGTCCCGGGCATGGTATCGCAACCCGCCCTCCTGTTTGTAGGAGGTGTCGTGTTCTTCATCGACCACGATTAAGCCGATATTGGCCAGGGGTGCAAACACGGCTGATCGGGCTCCGACGGCGATGGGGGTCTTTTCTCTAACAATGCGTATCCACTGATCGAATCTTTCTCCCCGGGAAAGGCCGCTGTGCAGTACCGCCACCCGGTTTCCGAAACGTGCCCGGAAGCGCCCCTCAGTTTGTGATATGAGGGCGATTTCAGGAACCAGCACCAGCACGGTCTTTTTGCGCCTAAGGACCTCGGCGGCCGCCTGGAGATAGATTTCGGTCTTTCCACTTCCGGTGACCCCGGTTAATAGACAGGTTGAAAACCCTTGGTCCAAAACCCCGGTCACCCTGCGCATTACCTGCCGCTGGTCCACGGTGAGGCGGAGAGGTTGATCCCGGCGGATCGATTCTCCAAATGGGTTCCGGAACACCGGCCGTTTTGAAATGGTTGCATAGCCCATATCCCGGAGGGGTTTTACCTGCCGGGGTGCAGAGGGTACCATAGCGGTTAAGGCCTTCAGGGGGATTTCCCCCTTAGACGACAGGACGCGCACGATTTTTTGTTTGGCGGGTGACAGTTTTTCTCCATGGGGAGGATGGTCCGGACCCGGAGGCCTCAGACGCGGGCCCGGGGCAATGATCCGTTCGGTCCTGGATCCGGTTCTGCCCGTGACCAAGCGTTGTTTTTTGGACAGCCACCCTTTGCGGACCATGGTTTGTATCAGCCCATGGGAGATGTCTACTTTCAGCTCGCGGCTCAGGGCCTTAAGGTTGGCCGGCTGTTGCTTAAGGTGCTGCAGCACCCGGCTCTCCAAAGGGGTCGCAAGCCGGTTTTCCAGCGCCCTTTTCCCATCCCGGGTAATGGAAAGCTCGGCCACCTCGATGGGGTTGATGCCCCCGGGAAGCGCTCCTTTGATTACCTCTCCCAGGGGGTGCATGTAGTAGCCGGAGATCCATTGAAAAAACGGAACCATATCCGGAGGAAAGAGCGGCCATTCATCCAGGACGTCCAGGATGGATTTGATGGGCTTGCCCCGCACAGCCACCCCCGGCCCGGTGACATATCCTGTCACCCTGCGGCTGCGAAAAGGGACCAGAACCCGTTTGCCGGGACAAATGAGCGGTCTCAGGGGGTCCGGTATTTGATAGGTGTAGGTGTCGTGAACGGGAAGAGGGACGGCAACACTGACATGGTCTGTCGCAGGGAGTCCGTGTTCTCCTACTCCTTGGGATGACATTCCACGCATCCGGTGGGGCCGGTGGGCTTGATATGCGTGTCGTCCGCGGGGAACTTCCCGGCCATGCTCTCATTTTCGGCTTTTATCTCTTTATGACATCGGATGCATTTATGATGAAAAGACGCTTTATAATACATGATCGGTTCGTCCCCCTTCTCCGGGGCCTCTTCGAGATCATGGCAGCCGGATGTGGAACAGGACTGCACCGCGTCGTCTCCCACCCAGTTGTGGTGGCATTCCTGGCAGGATATTTCGAAATGAAGGCCATGGGGAAACTCAACAGGGGCCCGTGTGGGTTCAACCGATTCCGGTGGTGACAGCGTGATGTTCCCCATAGGGATGCACATCTCTTCGTCCGCGCCCACCAAGCCGCCCCCGCAAATAATACCGACAGCCAAACCAAATACCAGAATTTTTTTCCGTAACATCCTCATACCCCCTATGGAAGAAACCGGGTGAAAAGAACCGGTTTAAAGCCTCCATTTCAAAATCCGGTTACAAACCGGGTTTGTCCGTTCCGGATACAGGCAGTCGGACGGAACCGCTGCATATGTCTACCGCCGGAAGGTGTCTCCTGACCGAAAAGTATTTCCATGAACGGAATGTCAGTTTTCCGTCTCGGGTCAAGCGGTCGTTTGTGAACGGAATCAATTTAAAATTTCGACTTTTTCTTAATACGTCTTTTAAAAACTTTCAACACTTAATTGCAGCCCCCGCCATGCAAAGCGCTCCAGCCGTTCACGGTCCGGCTCCCTGTCCGGTTAGGGTATAGGCCTGTTTCTTTTTCGGCTGCGCATAACCAGCAGTCCGATAAACATGGTGGAGATGATGAAACACAGTCCCATGGCATAAAAAACCGATTTGAGTCCAAACCGATCCGCCAGGTATCCGCAAATCGCAGCGGCGGTTGATCCCACTCCGAAAGTCAGGAAAAAAAAGATACCGTACCCTATTCCATGGCGGTGTCGGGGCAGGTATTGGGAAATCAAGAAGTTCTGAACCGGCTGGCTGGCGAAATAAAACAGCGCGTACATCAAAGCGGCAACGACAATGATCATGTTTTTTCCTATGGCCATTAGAAACACAAAGACCGTTCCTACCAACACCACAGTCAGGTATAACCGTTCCGGGTTATACCTGTCGACCAGACGCCCGGAAATATATTGTCCCAAAGCCCCGGACAGCAAGGCCACGGTTGCAATGGTGCCTCCCAGGTTAACCGGGTCCAGGTGCATAAAATTCACCAGGACCTCTTTTCCCAGGTAGGTCGGCAGAAAGGTCATAATCCCTCTATAGGTTAACCCGAGAAAGGTGGCCGATAAAAAGAACAGCACCAGGTTTACCACCGACACGCTTTGGCCCTCCCTGCCGGTGTCTCCCGCTACGCGTGATTTTGGGGGGACCGGTGCCGGCCGGGGTACGGTCAAGGAGAAAATGCCGACGGCTATACCGGTGAGACCGAAGATCATGTGCGGCGCCTTCCATCCCATAGCGGTACCAAACCAGGCCGACAGCACGGGAACAGAGGCGATTCCCAGGCTCCCGGCAATACCGTGGATGCCGAACCCCTTGCCCTTTTGATTGATGCTCAACGAAATCAAGGTGTTGGCGGCTGGATGGTAGGTGCTGCAGAAAAGTCCGATCAGTCCCATGAGCACACCGTATGCCCACAGGGATCCCACCGGCCAGATAAAGATGGACAACAACCCGGCACCAAACAGGTACAGGCTAATCAGGCGGCGCGGGCCAATCTTATCTGTCAGAAAGCCCGCGGGAAGGGATCCCAGGCCGAAAGCATAGGAAAAAGCCGAAACGATCATGCCCAGGTGGAAGTAATCGGTGCTGAACTCGATAACCAACAAAGGGATGAGGGGCGGCAAGACGCCTTCGAATAAGTGCACAAGTCCATGGGAAGCGGTGGTCAGTCCCATGATCTTCCTTTCTTCCGGTGTCATCCTTGTCTTTGTCATGTCCGTTAAAACTCGCTCCGTTTTCAGCGATCCCCGAGATGGTCGATTAGATCGGCAATGGGGGTGCCGCAAAGGTGGTGTTGTTTTCCCAAAGTGTGCGCAGCCGGTATTTAAGGTGTGTATAGCGCCGGGCGGTTTTATTATTTCTAACCGCGATGGCCAGGGCCTTGGGCGTACCGACCAGCACCACCAGTTTTTTCCCCCGGGTGACGGCCGTATAAATCAGGTTGCGCTGTAAGAGCATGTAATGCTGGGTGAGAACGGGGATGATCACGGCGGGATACTCAGACCCCTGGGCCTTGTGTATGGAAACGGCATAAGCAGGGACAATTTCGTCCAGGTCCATGAAGTCGTACAACACGTCCCTCCCTTCAAAGCTGATGATCAGTTCCCGATACTCATCGTTGATTTGCTTGATTATGCCGATGTCTCCATTGAAAATCTCGCGGTCGTAATTGTTTTTGATTTGCATCACCTTGTCGTTTATCCGATAGGTCCTTGTCCCCCGCACAACCCCACCCGGCCCCGGATTGAGGGCGTTTTGCAGAACGGCATTCAAATTCTCCGCGCCGACCGGGCCCCGGTGCATGGGGGTCAAGACCTGGATGTCATTCAGGGGGTCAAACCCGAAAATGCGGGGAAGATGGTCGCTTACAAGTTCCAGAATAAAGGTCAGGACTTCCTGGGGGTCTTCCCGCCTACGAAAATAAAAATCGGTTTTTTCCCTTGTCGGAGAAAGGTCCGGAATTATACCGGCGTTTATTTGGTGGGCATTGACGACTATGCGGCTCTCCTTGGCCTGCCGGAAGATCTCTGTCAGTCTAACCACCGGGACCACTCCGGAGGCGATGATATCGTTCAGCACGTTTCCGGGACCCACAGACGGCAGCTGATTGGCGTCTCCCACGAAAATAACCCTTGCACCCGGTGGTATGGCGCTCAGCAGATGATACATCAATACGGTGTCGACCATGGAGGCCTCATCCAGGATCACCCCGTCGCAAGACAGGGGATGCTGCGCGTTTTTCAGAAAGCCGCCTTTTTTAAAGCTGAACGCCAAAAGCCGATGGATGGTGCTCGCATCCCGGCCGGTGGTTTCCTGCATCCGCTTGGCCGCCCGTCCTGTCGGGGCGGTCAGCAGCAGGCGAAGCCCCTGGCGCTTAAATACCTTTAGAACCGCCTTTATGATGGTGGTCTTTCCCGTACCGGGCCCTCCGGTGACCACCATTACCCGGTGTTTAACGGCCGCGGCCACGGCCTTGGCCTGTTCGGCCGCCAGGCGGATGGACAGTCGGGCTTGCACCCAGGACAGGACGGAAGGGATATCGATTTCTCCGATAGGTTCAGGGGTATGGGCCAATATCTTCAGATGGGTAGCAATGCCGGTTTCACAGCGGTGAAACGCCGCCAGGTAAACCGCCCCGTCCGCCTTCCTCTGCCCGGGCGGCATATCCGAAAGGGCGTCGATGATAATACGCCCTTCTCCGGCAATGGCCGCCAGGGGTGAAGTCAAAAGGTCGGTTCCCACATTCAGGGTTTGGGCGCATTTATCCAGCAGCGGTCCGTAAGGATAGTACGCGTGGCCTTCAGCGGAAATCTGATGCAGAACATATAGAACACCCTCTTTGAGACGCGCGCTTGAATCTTTCGCGAAACCCAGCTTTTCAGCGATCTTGTCAGCGGTGGCAAACCCGATGCCGAAAATATCGGCGGCCAGGCGATAAGGATTCCGGCGCACGACGGAAATAGCGGCGTCCCCGTAATACTTATATATTTTGGCGGCAAATCCCGAACTGACTCCATGAGACTGCAGAAAGATCATCACCTCGCGAATTTCTTTATGATCCGCCCAGGCCTGGGTGATCACGGCAATCCGCTTTTTCCCGATCCCCCTGACCAGGGTGAGTTTTTCCGGCGCGGTATCAATGATCTCCAGGGTGCGTGTCCCGAAGTATTTAACGACTCGTCCGGCCATCACCGGCCCGATTCCCTTGATCAATCCGGACCCCAGATATTTTTCGATCCCTGCCGCCGTTGAGGGTACGGCGGTGCGGTAAGTGATCACCCTGAACTGCTCTCCATATTCAGGGTGCCGTTCCCACCGGCCCTGCATCTTGAGGATTTCCCCCGGGGCGGGGTCCATCAGATTTCCCACTACATTGACCAGGCCTCCACCGGCAGCGGGCCTGACCTTGGCAACGGTATACCCGTTTTCCTCGTTGGCAAAGGTGATTCTCTCAATCTGTCCGGAAAGTTCCATCAGGTCATGGACGGGCTTTTCCATACACCGCTTTCATGTCAATTTGGTTAATAAATACACACCTGTATATATAGAATTCAAGATAAGCTTTTGGGAGAGCCGGGGGAGAAGGCTGTATTGTTATACGCCGACGGTCGATAAGGCACCCTAAAAAGTTTATCTTGAATTCTATAACCACACCGGAAGATGGGCATGGTTCCCCGCAAAATCGTCTCGACAGATCGCACTCCGGGAATCATTATCTGAAAACACCCCTGTTGACAAGCGGGGAACCGCGGGTAACTGTGCGGGGTTTCAACGCCCGGCCCCTCAAACCGTGCGGTTGAGTCATTTGGGGTTGACAGGGCGACGGGATTTCGTTAACCAATATCCGCATCAATGTTAACAAGCTAGGTTCACGCGTACCCAACAGCTGTTTGGCAGCCGTTTGGAGGAACCCGGCGGTTATGAAAATACATTTGCGGTAATGGGCATGTATAAAAAAGTGATCAAGGGCCGGATCATCAACCTGTTGAGAAAACAACCAAACCGGGTCGTTTCCGGAGAATGGCTATGCACGCAACTGGGTATTTCCAGAGTGGCTGTTTGGAAACATATCCAGGGGTTGAAGGAAATGGGGTACACCGTCGATACAACAGCCAAGGGATATCGATTGCTGGAATCAGAGGACATGCTGTTGCCATGGGAGTTTCCGGGCAGAGAATCCAGAATTCATTATTTCGCCGACATCCCATCGACAATGGATGTGGCCAGAGATATGGCGCGTCGCGGGTGCCCGGAATTCAGCGTGGTGATTGCCGGCCGTCAAGCCCGGGGCCGGGGGCGTCTCAATAGAACCTGGCATTCCCCGCCCGGAGGGCTTTATTTTACCATGGTGCTGAGACCGCAGATATCGCCTTTTCTCAGCGCCCGTGTCAATCTAGGCGTGGCTGTGGTACTGGTGAAACTCCTGCGGAAACAGTATCACATCCACGCTGAGGTCAAATGGCCCAACGATATTCTGATCCACAACCAAAAACTTTGCGGCATCCTCTCCGAAATGGAGGCGGAAGCCGACAGGGTGGCCTTCATCAATATCGGCCTGGGCATCAATGTGAATAATGATCCCCCGCTGAATGAACCCGGGGCCGTTTCCATGCAACAGCTCCTGGGTGAGCCGGTTTCGAGGAAAAAATTGCTGGAGAGATTTCTAAGCCGCTCTGAAGCTTATCTGACAAATACCGGGTTTGCCAACACCGTTGACGAATGGAAGCAATACACGGTGACCCTCAATCGTCCGGTGAGAATCGTTACCCCCCGGATGACCTATCGGGGCACGGCTGTGGATGTAGACGAAAACGGCGCCTTGATCCTGGCCCGGGAGGGCGGCACCACCCAAAAGGTGGTGTATGGAGACTGCTTCCATGAACCCCTGCCGCATTCCTGAACAGGCCATTGTAAAGAGGTCTACACCCCGGGCATACGGCCTAGGCTCAGGGTCGGTCATGATGTCTGCAAGCATGGGAGGGTAAAGTTGAAGACGACCGCAGCCACACTGCGCATGATGGTGTATGCCTCCTTGCTGGCGGCCCTGACCGCTGTGGGGGCGTCTATTTCCATCCCCATCGGACCTGTTCCGGTGGTAATGTCCAATTTTTTTGTTCTGCTCACCGGCCTTCTGTTAGGCCCCCGCTGGGGGGTTGCCGCCATCGGCGTTTATCTTCTCATGGGGGCCTGCGGGCTGCCGGTATTTTCCGGCGCCGTAGGCGGGATTGGAAAATTTGTGGGACCCACCGGAGGATATCTTCTGGGATACCTGCCGGCGGTATATCTTACCGGCTGGATATCAAAACGGGGCGGTGGACGCATGGGTTACGATTTGGTTGCCAT
>CAZWGD010000002.1:0-17254 GCA_964633235.1 uncultured Desulfobacteraceae bacterium
TTGCGCCTTTGAAACGGACGTATTTCCGCACAATTTGGATAACAAGCATACAGATTAGGTACAATGTCAAGGAAAAAAAGCAAAAAAGTTGCAAAAAAACAAAAAAAAGTGCCCCGTGGTATTTTTTTTCCGGGTTGGCGGATAAAGGACTTGACGGGCCTGTATTTTATCAGTATTTTGAGTTGACAATTAAATAGCGCATCCGGGATGCGCTTCGTGTGATCCAAAAAAGCCCGGCTTTTGACGATTCTTTGTTGTTTTGTCACTGGCCGGGCTTTTTCTTTTTGGCCCGGTCTCGAACCGAAACACAACGGAGGCCGGCCATGCCCCACGCCACACCCAAAAAAACAATCGAAAATCTGGACAAATTGACCGACGTGGCGCTCCTTCAGGCACTCATCATGGGAGAGGCCGAAGCAGAGTCGATTCTGGGTAAACTGGCCGTTGCCTGTGTGGTTCGAAACCGGGTCGGGGACAGCAGATGGCCCAATAATTGGAAAGGCGTGATGCTCCAGGAGTCTCAGTTCTCCTGCTTTTTACCCGAATATTTCCGGCCTGAGATCCTGGAACGCAACTGGCGGCAAATGGCATGGCGCGAGTCCTGCTTCGCGGCGTTCGGTGTGTACAACGAATATGTTCGGGATGTGACGGGCGGGTCGAATCACTATTACGCCACCTGGTCGGAAATGCCCTATTGGGCAAAAGGGAACGAGCCGGTCATGGAAATCGGCCAGCACCGGTTTTACCGGCTGTAATGGAGGGTTGGGCATGGACAGATACCGCCGCAATTGTTTGATCGTTTCGATTACTGCTTTTGCCGCAGGTCTTGCGCTTTTGCTCATTACGCTGGTTTTGTCCGTCGGCACCGTCCGGGCCGACGAAATCGAGTATCACGTTGCCGGGTATGTGGCGGCAAGCCTCGCCTACGACACCGGGTACGATCCGGGGATCGGCGGGATCGCCGAGGCCTACGCCCGCTGGAAGTTCCTGGAACTGAAGGGCCACGGAAATTTCGTGTGTCAGCACAAAAAGAGCGCCCAGAGCGGCTACACCTACCGCTACGGCGTTGAGGGCCGGGGGTACGTGTACGGCCCGTTTTACCTGTCCGCCGCCTCCCGGTGGGCCGGGTACAAGTCTGAGTTCGAATCGGGTGCGGTTTGGGAAAAAGAGGGCCGGAACACCGGTTTCGGGATTGGCTACAACAACGGGGATACGGATATCGCGTTGCAGTATTTCCTGAAGGAAACGGCATCCCCCAACAACGTGCAGTTCTGGCGGATCTCAGCCCGACAGCGGATCTGGAAATGGTTGTGGGCCATGACGGACATTTACCGCCAGTCGTGGGACCAGATAGTGAACGGTGAAGCCGAACGGTGGGCCGGATGGACGGGCACCGTGGGCCTGGGGGTGCGGTGGTGATGAAACACACCCAAGACCAATGGACGGAATACGAACGGCTGCGGGGGCATAAGCGGATTGAAGGCTCCCTGACAGCTCGACAGATCAAGAAGGCCTGGAAATGGATTACAGCGAAATTGCGTGGAAAATAAAACCAGGGGATGTCCTAGCGTATGGCGGCAGGGGCGGGGACAGCGAGATTATTAAAATGGCGACAAAGTCTCCGGTTTCCCATGTCGGGGTCATTGTTGAAAACGTCAAAGACTATAACCGGGTCCTGGAATCCGCGACCGTTCGCGGCTTTTGCGGGGTGTCCATCAGTTTTTTGAGGGACCGGCTGAAATATTACGATGGTGAAGTGTGGTGGTTGCCACTCAAGAACAGCATCCCGGTGGAAACCCTCTTTGCATTTTACCGGGAACACGATGGTAAACACTATGACATGAGTCAAGCCATTGCGGCCGGAATCGATGCCCTGGACTGGCTCGGGATTTCCGAGGCGGATGAGGACTATGGGAGGTTTTTTTGCAGCGAACTGGTGGCGGCGGCACTCAAGACGTGCGGGGCCGTGCACGGCATAAATGCCAGTGAGCAAACGCCTTGGGATGTGTGCCGCCTTGGTATTTATAGCGGTTGCCATCAGTTGAAGGGTCAACCGAAACCGTTAAACATTTAAAGGAGATTGATTATGAAATTTACACTATGGATCACTGCGGCAGGCATTGCCATAAAAATCATCGGCGTGCTCAGGGACATGATGAAGGAAGCCGCGAAATTCTTTGACGGTGTCCCGGACAGCGGCAAGATGAAGAAGGAATATGTCATGAACATGGTTCGCCAGATGGCCCTGGGGCTGTGCGAGTACACCGGGGACGACCTGGACCGCGTGATCATGAAGGTGGAGGCGATGGTGGACGTTGCCCTGGAGTTCTTTTACACCATGCTCTTCAAGGATGATCCGGGCTCGGTGGAGACACCGGCAAAATGATCAATCTGGACACGCATATCGTTGAATTCATCAGCCGGAACTGGATTGCGCTGTCCCTTGCGGGCGGCGCCTTGAAAATTGTCGCCAAGATGACCCCGTGGGTTGGGGACGACGCTATCTATACCCTTCTGGCCGGTGTGTTTAACCAGGTGAGGGGCAAGCGGCCGATGGGTGTTCCGAAATTGAAAGACCGTGGGGAGACACCGGAGGGATCTGTGCAGCCATGACCTCCGAGGAAGCCCAGGACCTCATCCGGCAACTGGCCCGCCTGGACCAATCCCTGGTTGACATAAAAGCCAATCAGGGCCGCCAGGAGGCGTCCCTGGTGGACGTTTTCAAGGGATTGCGAGAAGTGGGCGGCAAATTGTCGGGCCTCGACACGGTGGTTCGCATGTCCTCGGCCGAGCAAAAAAGGATTAACAAGGAGCTGAAAGAGGATAATTGCGACCTGGAAGAGGCGGACAAGGAGATCAAGGACTCCCTGGACACGCGCATGCAGGGCATGGAACGCCGCCTGGCCTATTTCGCGGGCGGCCTGGCCGTACTGTTGCTGGTGTTTGACCTGGCGGTGCGGTACGGCCTCAAAACGATGGGAGGATGAGAGCGTGGATAGAAAAGAACGCCTGATGCGGCAAGGGCTCCTGGTGGACCGGGAACGGGAGCGGGATGCGGTGGAAACCAAAATTGACCGGTGCGTCAAAGACATCAACTATTATTCGTTCCCCGACGACGGAATTCCCAGCATCGATGCCGACGCGGCCCTCCAGGCGGCGACGGAGTTGAAGGAGCTGAAAGACCGGTGGACGGCCCTGACGGAAAAAATCAGGGACCTCCGGGAGCGGTGCGGCCGTGGGTAAGAAAGAGCTTTATTACGACCAGGCCGAGCGGATGTTCGTGCAGGGCGGCCAGAGCATCGAGAAGATCAGCGGGATTTTGCCGGTCTCCATGAAAACCCTCTACGAGTGGAAGGCGGCGGGGGACTGGGGGAAACGGAAGGCGGCCCACCTGGCCAGCCGCCGGAACGTGGCGGATATTTTGAGCGACCGGCTGGCTGAAAAAATTTCGGCCCTGGACGGGGTGCGGTTTTCTGCCGCCGATGCCGACGAGATCGCCAAAATCGCCGCGACCATCGACCGCATTAGAAAAAACGCCTACGACCTGCGGGCGGCCGGGGTGGAGGTGATGACCCACTTTGGGAAATATTTGAGATCGCAAATCGACGACGCGGGCTATTTGCAGGACATCAGCAAGCATATTCAGGGATTTTTTGAGTATCTGGAAATAAATGGCTAAAAAGATCACAATTAGGCAAAAACTCACAAAGGCGGAGTTTAAAAAGAGATACACGGAAGTCATCGCCGCCTTGACCGCCGAGGTGTTGCCGTTTTCCGATGATCCGGAGGCGAAACGCCAGCGGGTTGAAGGGTCCCGGTACGATCATTTTTATTTTTTCGAGACCTACCTGCCCCACTATTTTTTCTCCAAGGAGGCCCCGTTTCACCATGAGTTGATTGATGATCTCGACACCCGGCCGGATCCCGCCGATCCGTCCGACGTGCTGGTACCCACCGCCATCGCGGCGCCCAGGGAGTTTGCAAAGAGCACCATCACCAGTTTTGGTTACGTAATCCACCAGGTATGCCACAAGCTGCGGAATTTTATCATTATCGGATCCGACACCGAGGACCTGGCGGGAGACCTGACCGGGTATCTGCTGCTGGAACTGGCCATGAACCAGCGCTTGCGCCAGGATTTCGGGGAGCTGGCCCAGCCGGACTGGTCGGTTTACGATTTTGTCACCCAAAACGATGTGCGGATCAAGGCACGCGGGCGGGGCCAGCGGATCCGGGGGCTCAAGCACAAGCAGTTCCGTCCGGATCTCGTGATCCTGGACGATCTTGAAAACGACCAGAACGTCAAGAATCCCCGCATCGTGAAGGACCTGCTCAAATGGATCAAGGAGACGGTTTATCCGGGCATTGCGGCCACCGGCAATTTGTTCATCATCGGGACCATTTTGGCCAAGCGGTCGGCGCTCAACATCATCATCCGGGGCGATGAGGAGCCGTACAACCACTGGATCCGCCGCATTTACCGGTCCATCCAGGAGGACGGAACGTCGTTGTGGCCCGCGGTCCACCCCATTGAAAAACTGCTCAAGCAAAAGCAGGTGATGGGCTCCATCGCATTCAACAAGGAGAAACAAAACAACCCCACCGATGAGGATTCGCCTTTCCGGGAGGAGTGGGTCCGGTATTACCACGAAGATGAGATCAGGGAGCTGGAGCTGGTTCGCGTTGCGGCCCTGGACCCGTCCAGCACCAAGACAGGGGATGACAAGGCCCTTGTTTCCGTGGGGCTGGACCGAAAAGAGATGATCTATTACGTGCTGGCCGCCTGGGTCCGCAAAGCCACGCCATCCGGCATGATGGATGCCTGCTACAGGCAGGAAGAACAGGTGGGATGGACACGCCTGGGGGCCGAGGACAATGCCCTGAAGGATTTCCTCCAGGCGGTCATGGATGAAGTCGCCAAACGGCACGGGCGGTACCTGCCGGTAACGGCCATCAACCACAGTACTAATAAAGAGGCCCGGATCGTGGCGGGCCTGAGCCACCTGGTGGAGCACGGAAAATTGAGATTCCAAAGGGGTCACGGCGACCAGGATAAGGTGATCGAGCAGCTCCTCTATCTGGACCAGCCGAGCTTTCCCGATGACGGCGCCGACGCCTTGGAAATGGCCGTCATGATGCTGAAAGAGAACGCAGGCGCGATGGAATATGAGTCCACCGGCCGGAAACGAAGCTACACGAACATGAATAGCTACATGGGGACCCCATGACCGAAGACATCAAACAGCAGCCCATCACTGACGAAATTGCGGGCCACGAAAAGGATATCGATATTTTTTCCGGGTGGATCAACCGCCTGGAGAATCCGGACCCCACCCTGCGGACAGAAAGTGGCGGAAAGGGCCTGAAGCTGTATGACGAAGTGGACCGGGACCCCCACGCCGGCGCCGTATTGCAATCCCGGTACCTGGCCGTCATCAGCAAGGAGTGGGAGGTGCTTCCGGGCGAGGAGCCGGGCACCATCGGAAGACCCCGGAACGTCACCCGGGCACAAAGAATCGCCGAATTCGTGGAGGACACCCTTCGAAACATCAACTTCGACCAGGCCCGGGCGGAACTCCTGCAGGCCATCCTGTATGGCTTCTACGGTGCGGAGATCATATGGGATGTGCGGGAGGATTCGATCGTCCCCGCCAGGATCCGCAGCAAGCACCCGCGCCGCTTTTCCTTTACGATGGACCGGGAGCCGCGCCTGCTGACGCCCCAGGACATGATCGAAGGGGAAGTGCTGCCGGACCGGAAATTCATCATCTTCACCTACGGGTCTTCCGACAACCCCTACGGCAAGGGGTTGGGGCAGAAGCTCTGGTGGCCCGTATGGTTCAAGAAAAACGGCATCAAGTTCTGGCTCATCTTCCTGGAAAAGTTCGGCATGCCCACGGCGGTGGGCAAGTACCCGCCGGCCACCCCGCCGGAACAGCAGGCGGCGCTGCTTTCCGCCATCGACGCCATCCAGAACGAGACCGGCATCAAGATTCCGGATACGATGGCCATTGAGCTTCTGGAGGCCTCCAGGAGCGGGAACGTCACCTACGAGGCCCTGTGCCGGTACATGGACAAGCAGATCTCCAAGGCCGTCCTGGGGCAGACCGCCACTACCGAGGGGACCCCCGGGAAACTGGGGAACGAAGAAGCCCAGGAGGACACCAAGCAGGACATCATCGAATCGGACGCGGGGCTCCTGGATGAATGCCTGAACCAGACCCTTATCCGGTGGCTGGTGGATTACAATTTCCCCAATGTCGCCAATTACCCGGTCTTCCACACCCGAACCGACGAAGGGGAAGACCTGAAAGAACTGGCCGAACGGGACCGCATGCTCACCAAGGATATCGGTCTCCCGGTCGCACAACGGTATTTTTACGAAACCTACGCCATCCCCGAGCCGGAGGAGGGGGAAGCGGTGGTCACCCCATCCACCGAGCCCTCTCTCGATCCAGGAAATGATCTTAAAAAGAAAGAATTCTCGGAAGCGGTCCGTGACGAATCGCCCGCCGCCACGCTGGACGCTTTGGGCCGAAACGCCCTGAATGCCGCGGATATGGCTACCCTGGTGGATCCGTTAAAAGGCCTCTTGGACCAGTGCGAAACACTGGAGGAATTCCGGGACCGGCTTCTGGAAGTCTACGCCGACATGGACGAAACCAGCATTGGGGACCTGATGCAGCAGGCCCTGACACTGGCCGATCTGGCCGGGAGGCACGATGCCCGCGAGCGCTGAATATATGGACCTCCCCTTTGAGGAGGCGATCCGGTTTTTCAGGGAAAAGGTCAACCTGCCCACGGAAACCTGGAAGGATTTGTGGCAGGGAATGCACGCCAGGGCCTTTGGGGTGGCCGGCGCCATGAAGGATGATCTTCTCGCGGACTTCCGGAAGGCGATCGACAAAGGCATCTCCAAGGGGACGACCATACAGGAATTCCGGAAGGATTTTGACAAGATCGTTCAGCGGCACGGCTGGAAATACAAGGGTAACAGGGGCTGGAGAACCGGCGTCATCTTCAACACGAACCTCCGCACCGCATACGCGGCCGGGCACCACAAGACCATGACGGAACCAAGCGTATTGAAGGCCAGGCCCTACTGGCGGTATGTGGCCTCCAGCGCAAGGGAGCCGAGGGAAGAACACCGCAAATGGTACAACCTGGTGCTGCCGCATGACCACGAATTCTGGAAGACCCACCGTCCCCCTAACGGCTGGGGGTGCAAATGCGGCCTGGTCAATCATTCGGCCAGTGAGGTGGAGCGGCTGAAAAAAGAAGAAGCCGGCGGCCCGTATCCCATAAGGACCGATACGCCGAGGGTTGAAACCCGCGAGTGGGTGGACAAGACGACCGGCGAAGCCCATCAGATCCCGAAAGGCATCGACCCCGGATGGGATTACAACGTGGGCGAGGCGGCCTGGGGGCGGACCCAGGCGTTGCGGCTGATGGAGGAAAACGAAAAATGGAGCGATCTTGATGCGTTTGGCCCGGAAAAATACGGTCGGCCACCGAAGATAGATAGGATCGAGAGTACCGCGACAAGACTGGCCGGACGTGTAGCCGTCGGAAATAACGCGGCGTTGTACGAGGCATTGAGGAAAGTGTTGGGTGGTGATGAAAGAACCTTTGTTGATCCGACCGGCACACCAATTTCCGCATCCCTGGCCATAGTCGATCACATTATCGCTAAACCGGAAAAGCGGTGGAACGGCAGGGAGCAGTATTTTCCCTTGATACCGGAAACCATTGAGTCTCCCTACGAAATCTGGGTCGGTTTTGCAAAAAGCGATACTTCCGGGCGTATCGCCGTGCGTCGTAAATATGTCAAAGCATTTAAGCTGAAAGGCAAAAAGATTGTCGGCATTGTAGCCGATACCGTGAGCGGACAGTGGGTCGGTGTTACTTTTTTTTCAGGGAAGCTGACCGGTGCGGGCAATCTGAGAAAAGGCCGATTGTTGTGGTGGGTAAAGTGAGCCCCCGATCCCCGTACAAACCGTGGCGCTCGTCCACCGGTTATCGGGGTACGGCCCAACCGATGGATGCAATAAAACCGTAGCATGCTGTGAGAGAGTTGTCAAGTGGCGGGAATCAGTATCGAGGTGAAAATTGATGATAGGGAGCTTCAGAAGGCCATCCAGGGCTTCCTGGCACGTTCCGGGGACCTGACGCCGGCGATGGAGGTGGTCGGCAATATTGTCCGAACATCTATCGTCCGGAATTTTGAAAAAGGCGGCCGCCCGAAGAAATGGAAGAAGCACGGCAAACAGACCGAAAAACGCCGGGGCACGGGCGCTCACATCCTCAGGGACGAAGGCCATCTGATGGAATCCATCAAGCCGAAAGCCTACCGGGACCGTGTGGTGGTTGGAACCAACAAGGTCTATGCCGCCATCCACCACTTCGGGTCGGAAAGAGGAAAAAAGGTCACCCGGCGCCTGGGGGGGTCAAACCGTTCCGGAGGGCACATTGTGAGCAAACCCTATGAGATGAACATCCCCGCCAGGCCCTACATGATGGTCCAGGATGAAGACTGGGACGGGATCAAAGACGCACTGAGCAATCACATTTTCGGGAGTTTGTCATAATGGATTTCAAAGGATTCGACGACTGGGTGGAGATTTTCAGGGGCGGCCAACAGACAGACAGCAACGGCCGGGCCCATGACGGCAACGCGCTGATCAGCCGGGCCGTCAGCACGTTCAATGCCGCCAGGCACGAGCCCCCCCTGGTGGTGGGGCACCCAAAGGACAACGCCCCCGCCTTCGGGTGGGTGGAGAAGCTTAAAACCGCCTCGAAGGCCGGCACAACGGTGCTTCTTGGCAAATTCAAGCAGGTGGTACCGGAGTTCGCGGCCCTGGCAAAACAGGGCCTTTACAAGAAACGATCAGCCAGTTTCTACCCGGACGGCCGATTGCGCCACGTAGGTTTTTTGGGCGCGGCGCCGCCGGCGGTCAAGGGGCTCGCAGACATCGGCTTCGATGATGGCGAGGAAACGATTTTCAATTTTGAATCGGCGGATGATCCGCCAGAGCGAAAGGAGGACGTTAAAATGATGTTCAAAGAGTTCATGGAAGTGTTCAAATTCTGGAAACAGGTGGAGGAGAATCCGGATGTGGAGTGGCCGGAGACGAAATCCAGGGAAACTTCCGCCGGGTTCACCGAGGCGGACATGGAAGCGGCCAGAACCGAAGCCGCTGAATCCGCGGCTGCTGAAGAAAGGAAAAAAGTGGTAGCGGAATTCACTGAAAAACAGGCCCAGGCGCGACGAGAGGCGCGACAGCGCGAGATCTCCGCCTGGTACGATGAAAACCTTGAGGCCGGCAAGATCATCCCCGCCTGGGACAAGCTGGGGCTCCGGGAGTTCATGCTGAACCTTGATGCCGAAGAGGAAATCAGTTTTTCCGAGAATGCGGACAAGGTCTCCCGCCTGGACTGGTTCAAGGGTTTCATGAATGGCCTGCCCAAGGTGGTGGAGTTCAAGGAAGTGGCGACCCGGGAGAAAGATGTTTCCGGGGATGCGGCCGGTAAGCTGGAGGCGCTCACGAAAAAGAAAATCGATGAAAAGAACATCTCTTACAGTGAGGCTTTCCGCCAGGTACAAATCGAAAACCCCCAACTGGCTCAGGAATACGAGCAGAACATGAAGGAGGTGGCGTAAATGTCTACCGAACAAGCAATTTTAAGGGAATCCTTTGAAGCGGCCGAGGACCTATCCAGCGACCAATTCTGCATTGTCGTTCTGGATTCGGGCAAGGTCCGAAGGCCCAATGCCGCAACCGATATCCCCCTGGGCGTTCTTCAGAACGCACCTGCCGCGGGTGAAGCCGCATCCGTCATGCTGATCGGCAGGAGCAAGATCGTGCTGGGCGAAACCGTGGCCGAAAACGAATGGATCAAGCTCGAATACATTGATGCAACGGACGCAGGCAAAGGGCTTGACGCTGATGTCGCCCTTGATCTTGCCATCGGGCGCTGCATCGTCGGAGGCGATGAAGACGAGCTCGGCGAAATCCTGCTCTCCGGCGCCGTGCACCAGGTGAATGCCGCCAGTTAGACACTAAAAGGCAGATGAAAGGAGAAAAAAATGGCACAACCAAACATCAAAGAATCGATCATCTCGGGACCCCTGGCGGGCGTCTCCGTGCAGTATCGAAACAAAGACTATGTGGCCGACCGGGTTTTCCCCATCCTGGATGGGGCCGATCCCAAGGCCAAGATCACCAAGTACCGGAAAGGCGCGTGGTTCCGGGATGAGGCCGGGATCCGGACCGCAGGAGCCCGTGCGAAACGGGGCGGGTACCCGCTCACCACCGTATCCATCGCCACCGATGAATACGCCTTCGCCAAGGAAGTGACCGACGAAGATGTGCGGTTCGCCAAATCCCAGGGCGCTCCCGTGGTGCAGCCGGCTCAGGACGCCATCGAGTTTTGCTCCGACAAAATTGATCTCAAAAAAGAGATCCGGGTGGCGGCAAAAGTCAAGGAAACCACCTGGGTGGACGGCAATTCCGGCGGTGAGGACGCGGAAGGGAAATGGAGCCCGGCCGGATCCACAAACACCTTCCTGGCCGATATCACCGCCGGGCGAAAAGCCATTCAGGCGGCCACCGGGCTGGACCCCAACTGCCTGCTCATCGATTATGCCACCTTTCTGGCCCTCAAGGAATGCGAGGCCATCACGGAAAAGATCAAATACACCCAGAGGGCGGTATTTGGTGCGGCGCTCCTGGCGGCACTGCTGGAAATCGACGAGGTCCTGGTAGGTAAAACCATCTACAGCTCCGCCAAGGAAACCAAGGCGGGAACCGATTTCACGGCCGCCAAAGTATGGGAAATCAGCGCCGGCAAAGGGATGGGGTTCCTGCACCACCGCGCCCCGCGCCTCGGGCTGAAAGCCGCCACCTCCGGTGTTCAGGTGCGCATCGCCTACGAAAACGGCGGCCCGCGACGGGTCTCCACCTGGAGGGAGGCGGCCGAGCACCAGGACGTGTATGAAGTGGCGGAAGAGACCGATATCGTGGTGGTTGGTTCCGATCTCGGGTACCTCTGGAAGGATACGTACGCAACCTAAATGGCCTACTCAACCCAAACAGACCTGCTGGAACAGATCCCCGAGGATGAGCTGATCCAGCTCACCGACGATGCCGACGCGGGGGCCGTGGATGCTGACGCGGTCACCCGCGCCATCGCCGACGCTGACGCGGAGATCGACGGATACTGCGGCTCCCGGTACGGCGTGCCCTTTGCGAGCACACCGGTTATGATCCGCAAAATCTCCGTGGATATCGCCATTTACAACCTCTATGCCCGCCGCATGGGGGCGCCGGAGGACCGGAAAGAGCGCTATGACAACGCCATCCGGTTCCTGAGGGACGTTTCCAAGGGCGTCATCTCTTTAGGCGGTGACGCCCCGGACATGGATGACGATGCGGGCCCGGATATTTCCGTGGTGAAATCGGACCGGATCTTCACCCGGGGCCGGGATTCCGACAGTTCGAGCGGCACGCTGGATAACTACTAAACATGATTGCAACCATCCAAACCGAAATCCTGTCCCGGTTAAACGGCGTTTCCGCCCTGAAAACCGTGGACGTGTGGGTGGCCGATCCGGAAGAGGTCATGTTCAAGGCGGCGGTGCTCCCCGCGGCCTATTGCCTGTACCAGGGCATGAAAGTACAGCCCAACCAGGTGATCGGCGGGGCCTACGGCGAAGCACGCCTCTCCTGGTCCGTAATCCTGGCGGCCAAGAACCTGAAGGACATGGCCGATGGCGCGGAAACCTGCTGGGATATCATCGAAAGCATCCGCACCGCCCTCATGGGGCATGTGGTCACCGGCACCGGCCGGCTGTGGCCGGACCGGGAAACCCTGATCGCCGCAAACAAAGGGCTGCTGGTCTATGCCCTGGACTATTACATGGACGCAGAGCTGCCATGATTGGAGGAAACACCATGCAAATCAAATACACCACCGGCCCGGAGCGGGTCACGATGGGCGAGGCGGGGACGTTTTTCAAGAATGAACCCCGGCAGGTCCCCGATGCCCTGGCCCGCCGGATACTTGAAAAACCGGCCCTGAAATGGGTAGCGGTAAAAGCGAAATCCAACTCGGGAGTGAAGAACCGTTCACCCCAAAAGGAGGACTAAACCATGCCCCAGGCAAAAGGATCAAACGTAGCCATCGGCTACCAGCTTGAAAGCACATACGGCAGCGACCCCGGCTCCCCGGATCTCCAGAAGCTCTATTACACAGGCGAGGGGCTGCAGCTGTCGCGGAACATCATCGAAAGCAACACCCTCCAGAGCAACCGGAACGCCGCGGCCCCAAGCCTCGGGAACCACAATGTCGCCGGCCAGTTGACCTGCGAACTGCAGGCCTATATCGGGCGGCTGTTGAAGGGCGTGCTGGGTTCCTGCACCACCAGCGGAACCGATCCATACACGCACGTTTTGAAGGTCGGGACCAGTATTCCGTCCTTTACCATCGAGAAGGGTTTCACCGATCTCGGGACCCCCCAGTACATGAAGTACAACGGCTGCAAGATCGGCAGCATGGGCCTGAATATCAAACCGGAGGGGTTTCAGGAAGTCACGTTCAATTTCATTGGCGCCAAGGAAACCGTGGGCACCAGCTCCTTTGACGCCACCATGACGGATCTCGGGAAACAGTCCTGGTCCGGATTCGAAGGGACCGTGAAGGAAGGCGGGTCATCCATCGCCACCATCATGGAGGCATCCATCAATGTGGAAAACGGCCTGGATGAGTCCATCTTCTGCCTGGGCGGCGCGGGGATCCGGTCCGACCTGCCCGAGGGGATGGTCAAGGTCACCGGCTCCATCAAGGCCCTTTTCGACGCCATCACCCTGTACAACAAGGCCATCGGGGGTACGGAAAGCTCCCTGGAGTTTATCTTCACCAAGGGGACCGGCGCGGGGTCCGCGGGGAACGAAAAGCTGACCATCACCATCCCCGAGCTGATCTATGAACCCAAGACCCCGGTGGTTTCCGGTCCCAGCGGCATCATGGTGGATCTGGCATTCCGGGGCTATTACGCCAACGACGCGGACGCCAGCGCCATCCACATGGAGCTCATCAACACCGAATCCGTTTTGACCTAGAGGAGATGCCCATATGCTGATTCTAAGAGAAGATAACCCGTCGGTGTGGCGGGAATACCAACCCGGCGTGAGAGTCAAAATCAAGCCCCTGGACAAAGTGTCCATGCGGGCGTTCCGCAAAAAGGCCACCCGCGTGGAATTCGTCAACCGGCAGCGCCAGGAGGTGGTGAACGATGAAATATTCGACCACCTGGTGATCCGCTACGTGGTGGAAGACTGGGAAGGGATCGTGGACCCAGAAGGCCAGGCGGCCCCCTGTACCGATGAAAACAAAGACCGGGTGGCCGACAAAATGATCAACTTCTCCGCCTGGATCATGGATGAGGCCATGTCCCTGGCGGATGCGGCAGAGACGGCCCTTGAGGAAGATGTAAAAAACTGACCGAGGTCTGGCGGTGGTTCGCCGGCGACGGGCCGGACTACTGCCAGGCCTGCAGGAAACAACATGACCAGCGGGGGCGCCGGGACTGCGGCTTCCCGGAATCTCCGCCCTGCGGAACCTGCCCCAGCGCGCCGCCGGCTCTTTTGTCTCAAAATGAAGAAGCGTGGGAGTTGTGGAGCATTGCCGGAACCCAGCTGCGGCTCAGTTTCGGCGGTGTCGCGGGAATTGATTTCCCGGCCTTTTATGAAATTGCCGGGGTCCTGGGCATACGGGTGGACCGGACTCTGACCCTCAAATTGAAAGCCCTGGAGCAGGCGTTCTTGGAAAAACACCGGGAGGCCGCCGAGGCCAAAAAAGATGACGGACGAAAAACTCAAGATACAGATCGTCGTTGATGACAAAGGCTCCGTCTCCATGCGGAAGTTCGGGGACGCTTCCGACCGCGCCGCAAAGGATGCCAAGGACGCATTCACGAAGGCCGGAAACGCCACGAAACTGTTTGACGAGAGGGTAAACCGGTCCACGTCCTCACTGTTGAAAATGTCTACTGTCCTCACCAGCCTGGCGGCCGGATATTCCCTCACGAAGCTGGCGGAATCCTTCCTGGATGTCGGCATCTATGCCGACCGCATGAGCAAATCATTGACCGCCGCCCTGGGATCCGCCGAAGAGGCCGCCAGTGCCCAAGAGTTTTTGCGTGAAGAATCCGAGCGCCTTGGCCTGGTGTTTAAGGATCAGATCGACCAGTTCAAGGGGATTGCCGCCGCCGCCAAGGGGACCGCGCTGGAAGGAGACAGGGTGCGCGAGATCTATGTAGCCGTGGCCGAGGCGTCCACCGCGTTGCAGCTGTCGTCGGATGACACCAGCGGGGCACTGCGTGCCTTGAGCCAGATGGTCAGCAAGGGGACCGTCCAGGCGGAGGAGCTGCGGGGGCAGCTCGGGGAACGCCTACCAGGCGCTTTCCAGCTTGCGGCGAAAGCGATGGGCGTATCCACGCGGGAGCTGGGCAAAATGCTGGAACAGGGCCAGGTCATCACCGACGAGTTCCTGCCTAAATTCGCGCGGGCCATGCGCGAGCAGTATTCCGGGGCCGTTAAGGAATCCGCCAACAGCGTCCAGGCCAACCTGAACCGCATATCCAACTCCTGGTTCGATCTGCAGAAAACCATCATGGAATCCGGGGTCATGGAGGAAGTCAACAAGCAGCTGGTTGAAGTCAACAAGCAGATGAAGGCATGGCTTGAAAACAATGAGGAATTGATCCGGCAGAAGGTCCCGGAATACATCGAAAACGTGAAAACCGCGCTGAAAAACATATGGGAAATAATCACCTATGACACAGCCATTATTGAATACGGTATCGTCGGGCTTGCCATAGGCGGCAGGAAGGGCGCAGCCATTACCGCCGGTTTTGGGCACATGGTCACATGGATAAAGAATCTGTCGGCGGCACTGGGGCTTGCCAGTGCGGGAGTGATCGAGTTTTCCGACATTGCAAATGCGAATTTCAAGGAATTGCAGGCGATCGTCAACAAATTCGATTCAGAATCCGCTGCAATGGGAAAAATGAATCAGGGCATTAAAGATACCGGTGAAGCCGCGGCCAAAAGCCTCCCTCCGCTTACGGTTTACGGAAAACGAATTCAAGACACCGGCGATATCGCCGACCTCACCGCCGCCGACCTGGAGCGCCTGGACAACGCAATCCAGGCCATCGCCCTCAAACAGGCCCGATCGCAATTTGCCGAGGCCGCGGCGGGGTTGTGGGCCTATCATGATGCGGCCATTGAAACGTCCCTCGCTCTTCAGGGCCTGGATTTGGACGACATGGCGGAAGAGACCCGCCTGGTAAATGATGTCTTCGGCGAAATCAACACCGCCCTCGAAGAAAACGCCAGCCTGTTCGAAAACTCCATTTTTGGCGATGGGCCTCTTCAGAGCATCCAGAACACGATGGTAGCGGTTGAAAAGTTCCTCGGTGTCTATGACAAGATAATTAAGAAAGAGGAGTATTTAATAGCGTTACGCAAGGACGCGAAATTATTGCCTGATGAGAAACAGGCCGAGGCCTTCAAGAAAATTAAACAGCTGGAAGCCAAGTACGCCGATGAAGCGATCCAGTCTCAGTTGGGTGGTTACCGGCAACTGTTCGGAACCCTCAAGGGTATGTTCGATGAAAACTCCCGCGCAAGGCAGGTCATGCACGCGGCGGAGATGGCGTTTGCCGTGGCGGAAATTGCCATTCAGATGCAGAAGGCGCTGGTTTCCGGTGTTGAAGCTGTCCTCAATCAAGGGAAGGGCGAGCCTTACTCCGCTTATGCCCGAATCGCCGCAATGGCGGCGGTGGTGGCCAGCTTTCTGAGCATGATCGGCGTGGCATTCGGTGGCGGCGGGGGCGGCAGTGCCGCACCACCTGAGTCCAAACCGCCCAGTACCGTTCTGGGCGCGGACCCCGGTACGGAGAGTGAGTCCATTGCGAATGCTTTCGGTATTCTGATTGATCAAGGTGAAGATCAGATATGGGCGTTGTACGGCCTTAAAGAGGAAATGCAGGACTTGAACCAGAACATCATGCAGTTCGTTGTGGGCATGCTACAGGGGACGTTCTCGGGCGGCGGATGGTCGGGTCAAGAGTACAAGATTCCCGGCGGATATACACTGGGGGAAATCCTCTCAGGCGAGGGCATCAAAGGGTTCAAACGCGGACCGATGCCCGAGTGGGATGGGAGTATTTATGACAACTCCGACTACGGTGTAGAACTCTTCAAGTGGATAATGGAGGGGTTTGACGAGTTGGGGGATTCGGCACTGACAGGTTTGACAAATGTCTTCACGAAAATCGGATCCACTTTTGTACAGTTGGCTATGGGGCTGGGGGTGGACGTGCAGAAGGTTCTTGATTTTTCCATAGGGAACATCCATCTCGATCTCACAGGATTAACCGAGTCGGAAATTCAGGACAAGGTGACCGGGTATTTCAGCCGACTCACCGACAATATGGCGGAGAAACTGTTTGGCCATATTGTTGGACGATATCAAAAAATCGGTGAGGGGATGCTGGAAACCGCAACACGGGTTGTTTCCGAAAAAGAAGGTGTCCTTGCAGGGTTGAAAATGACCGGACAGGCTTTTGAAGGGACTGCGGAGGAGGCAGTTCATTTCTCACAGGCGCTAATCGAGCTTGCCGGGGATTTCGAAGATCTCACAGAGGATATGAAGGACTATTTCGATGAGTATATGACCGATGCGGAAAAACTGGTGTATATCACGGGTTCACTGGCCGACGCTTACAAGGCCATAGACCGGGAAATGCCCGCTACCCGGCAGGCATTCAAGGATTTGGTTGCGGGGCTCGACCGAACAAAAGAAGCGGATCGGCGGCTATATGTGCAACTCCTCGAACTGGCCGGCGCCACGGATGCCTACTACGATGCCCTTGAGCAGGCGAACAAGGCCATCGTGGATGCCCAACGGGAACTGACCGGAACAACGGAATCGGGGATGCTCAGTGACATCAATGAGCGGTATGGGTGGAACATCACCGGCAAATCCGCTGCGTTCCAGTACATCGAGGCGTTTATTGACGCCACGGAAGATGAAGTCATCGCTTACGCAAAATTGATGGGGGTATCCACCGAAGACCTGGTCGATGACATCATGTGGTTGGCCGAGCATTTCGGGTGGCTGGGGGATGCGTTTGCGAAACTGAGGGACCAGATCGAGGGAATTTTATCGGGTGTATCCGGCTCCT
>CAZWGD010000002.1:17354-27244 GCA_964633235.1 uncultured Desulfobacteraceae bacterium
TTTGCGAAACTGAGGGACCAGATCGAGGGAATTTTATCGGGTGTATCCGGCTCCTTCGGCGGCGGCAATTCGGCCGCCATGATCATGAGCCAGATCACGGGTCTGCAAAGCATCCCCATGAGCGAGCAGACGGGCGATAATCTATTGGAGATGTCGAACAAACTGGTCCAGTGGTACAATGCCGCCGTTTCGGAGGCCCAGGCGGCCGCCCGGGCGGAACAGGACACGGCGAGACTGTGGGAACAGGTGGCGGATCGCGTGAGCGGTTTGGTGGGGCAGATCGATGATGCCATCCGGAATATCGAAACCAGCCCCCTGAATGTATCCCTCCCTCGCGAGATTGCCCGGGATATCGCAGTGGATTATGAGGCCGCGTATGCCGCCGCCAAAGCGGGCGGCACCGCTGAGGTACAGGAGTATTTGTCCATCGCCCAAACCCACCTGGGCACCTACCAGGAAGCCTATAAATCCAGCCTGGACTACCAGGATGAATATGCGCGGGTCATGGGGCACATGGCCGAAATCAAATCCAAGGCGGAGGCCGGCGGCTACGATGCCGCCATACTGGCGGAACTGGAACGGGGAAACGAGCAGATCAGCGTCGACCTCTCCGCCATCCAGGCCACATTCAGCGAATTCGAGGGCTGGATCCTGGGCGCCTTGACGTCGCTGGAAACCCTCGATTTCATCCTGTCCATTGATTGGGAAAACTATGACGGCTCCGTCGCGGATGTGTTGGAGCTGCTGTTACAGCTGGTGGACGTCTACGGGTGGGAACATTCGGTCACCCTGGGGTTCATATCCGATATGGGCGCGTGGGCGGCCCAGGACGTGGAGCGGGCCATCGAGCTCTTGGGCTACATTCAGGACGATGCCTGGGACGATACCGCCACCCTGACATTCATTGCGAGCTTATCCGCGAATCTCCTGTCGTTTACGGATGCAGAAGCCGTGCTGGCATATATCGCCGGGGAGGCCGGTTGGAACAGCCAGGCGGTCATCACGTTTCTTGAAAACGTCAATATGGATATTTTCACCACCCTGAAAGAACAAATGGCGGCCATCGGGTATGTCGCCAGCACTATTGGGTGGGAGTCCACGGCCGCCATTGATTTCATCGCCCGCTTTTCCGATGCGGCGATGGCTTGGGCCGACATCAAACAGGCGTTAATTGATTACGGCGCATCCGATGACACGGCCACAAAGACCTTGCAGGCCCTTTGGATCAGCACCGATGCCAATGAGTGGGATTGGGATACGTTCCTGACGAACTGGCGGTTGGCTGGCGGGTCAGTGTGGGCTGAAAAATACCTGAAGGCCATTTACGATGGAGATTTGGCCGGAGATTTAAACCAGTGGTCCAATTTCGTGTTGGCGTTCCAAATGGCGGGTGTCGATGACGCCAGTGCCAAAAAGATCCTGTCCGCCGTTTACAGCGCCACCACCGGCCAGGGCCTGCCGACCCTCTGGAGCGATTTTGAGCAGGCCTTCCAAAACGCCGGCTACACGGATGAAACCGCCATCAAAACAATACAGGCGCAATATGATGCCCAGTATGCCGCCGGGATGGACACGTGGGCGGAATTGTCGGCGGCACTGGTGAGCGCGGGCGTCAGTGCGACCGCACAAAAAACGGTAAAAGGGGTCTACACGTCCCAGGGCGGTATGACCATGAGCCAGCTGGAGCAGCTCCTCTCCGATTCCGGGGTCCCCGAATCCATTACCCGCAATATCACCACGGACATTGAAGGGTCCGTGTCGGTCGACCTGGCGGAAATGGATGTTTGGAAAGCGCAGACCGCCCTGCTCATGGCGATCGCTCAAAACACCGCAAGGGCCGCCCTGGCCCTATCCGGCGGGTCAATTACCCTGGCCGATGTGGGCGTATCCCTGGGCTCACTCTCTCAACAAATATCGGAATGGATCCCAGGGATGGACATTTACGGGGTCGGAACCAATGCGCACGTCTTTCAGTGGGATCCTTGGGTTGACTTCGGCGGCGGCTCCGGTGGGACCCCGTCCACCATGACCGTGACTCAAACGGACAGGAGCAAACTGCAAGCCAATGCGTGGCTGCAGAACTCCCCGCTGGTAAAGCTGCTCGGGTCGGATGGGAGGGGGATCAGTGCCTCCTCTATTACCAGCCTGTCCGGCAAACTAGACAATATTTACAATCGTCTCGGTGGAACTTTGTCAATCAACGGGACCGTGGAACTGTCCACATGGTTTGGCCAGGTACTGGCCCGGATTGCCAGCAACACCTATGGGAGCTATCAGAACCTGGCGAAACTGAACACAAAATTTGACGCGGGGATCTATTCGTTAGCCGGGTTGGTGCAGGGCGGGGTACGGACTGACTATGGCCTGCAGTTTGACTACGGCGGCATCGCATCCGGCCCCGAGTCCGGCTACCAGGCGACCCTCCACGGCACCGAGCTGGTGGTCTCCCAAAAATCCACCTTCCCGGCCACGGTGCTTTCCAACGGCGCCAGCACCCGGCAGCGGGCTGAAGAAATCGCCCTCCTCCGCGAGCTGGTGGAGCTGCAAAAAGAGGAAATCGACACCCTCCGGGTCAACAGAAGCGGCGACAGCAACATATCGGTCAACCTGGACATTGAAAAACTGGCCAGCGTCACCGGAAAATATATCAGCGAGCGCACCAAGCGCCGGTCGCTGGAAATCAGGGCAAGCTGATGGGATCGGGTCTTTTCAATACATCCAAACCGGCGGCAGCCGTCATCAACGGCACGGATTATCACGCCCTGGTGGATTTCCCCGAGATCGCCGTTCAGGTGAATAAATGGGTGTCCGCCCTGGTGAACCACAACCCGCTCAATTACACCGCCATCAACGGCATGATCGCCGATGGCGTGGTGAGCGTCCGGCAAGTGCACGCGGCATCCATCAACAATGCCGCCGTGAGCGTCGAGGCCAAGGCGCTGACCCACATCATGGCGCCGCTGAACGCCTACCCGGTCAACTACCGCCTGGTCAACGGCAACATCGTGGAAACGGAGGCCGCCATCGCCCCTGAAACCATTTACCTGGCGGTCCCCCGAAACGCCGTTGTGGTGGTGACCTGCCCAAAGGTCATGGTGCGTAAAGGCGCAGGCGGCCACCTGTTTGTCACGGTCGTGGCCGATGCGGAAACTTGCCGGTTCAGCTTTGAAGGGGTGAAGGCATGACCCAGCAATACTGGTGGTCCCCAGGCATTGTTTCCATGCCCGCCATGAGCATCGGCAGCGGCAACCGGGGAGGTTATGCCCGCGTCACCTGGGGGAGCATCGGCTTTGCGCCCAACGCTTTCACCGGCACGCCCCCGGCCCGCGCCACCATCAGCTTGGACTGGGGGGTCTCCAGCGACAGCGTGCTGCACATCTTCGACGGCACCATTATCCGCCGGTCCTACAAAAACGATGAGATCTCCTTTGACCTGTACGAACCCGACTTCGACACGAAACTCCTTTCCGATGGCACCGATGAAACCGGCGAAGAGGCGGTGCAGCCCCTGGTGATCGGAACGGTCAACTACATGACCCCGCAGCGCACCGGGTCTGACATACAGCAAAAATACTACATGCCGGATTTCGCGTCCTACAACTTTTATGATGATGGGGTGCTGATCAACGACAACTGGACCGTTTCCGGCGGTTATGCCGAGCGCTCCGTCAACCTGGCCGGCACCCTCAGCATGAGCGGCACCGGAAACATGACCACCGTGTCCGATGTCTTCTCCTGGGCCGCCGCCCGCCTGGGGCTCTCCTTTGTGGATGTGTACGGCGCCACCGAAACGCTCAACTGCGCCGTCTACAGCCAGCAGCTCCTCATCGATTTCCTGGACAAGATCGCCTATTACGCCGGGTATCAGTTCGAAATCCGGGATGACATCCTGACCCTCATCTCCGTGACACAGGACAACGGCGAGCAGACCCTGGACAAATACGACTCCGTGGAGCTGTCCTACGAGTGGCCCATGCCGGTCAAAACCTACACCGCCAACTGGACCAACCGCGTTTTCGATGCGGCAACCGTGAGCCTCGTGGATGACCCCCAGGAGATTGTTCACTACACGGGGAGTGCCACCGGCGATGAAGCCACGGTGGATGTTTACGATGAAAACCCCACCGATGTGGCCGCCAAAATCGCCGACATCGCCACCCGTGAGCAGCGCGTGTGGGTGTCCCTCAGCCTCCCCCTGGACCAACTCCCCAACATCGGTGAAATGGTCAGTTTCGTGGACCGGAAATCAAGCCACGACATCAGCGGGTATTTGCGAGTGAGGCAGTACGACCTGGATTACAGCGGAAAAAAACTAAACATCAAGGGAGATGGGGAGATTACGTTCTCATGATCATCATACCATCCGATTTAATCGAGGAAATCGAGGCGGACAGCGAGGATTCCGAATTCCCGGCCACCAACATGGCGGACAACCATTGCCGGAAATCATGGGTCACCGCCGATGGTGTCACCTCCGCCACGGTAAATCTAAAGACCATCGGCGCGGCGGCCAACGCCCTGTGCATCTATTACCTGCTGGGGGACTCGGCCACCATCACGGTTTACGATGATGTAAACCTGGCCGGCAGCGTCATTTACGGACCCACCGCCCATGACCTGCTCGAAACCAACAGCTATTTTGCCAACGAGGTCCAGGTCCCAGGCGTGTGGGTGGAATACACCGGCCCAGGCGCGCCCCACAGCGCCAAGATCGAAATCACCCGCACCGGCGACCGACCGGAAATCGGCCGCGCCTTTGCAGGCAAAAAATGGGCGCTCACCAAAAACCCGACCTGGGGCCTGGGACGAAACCCGGAAGACCACAGCATCATTTACGATTTGGATAATGGGTTTGAGTACATTTACAAGCGCAATATCCGCCGCATTTATGAAGGCAACCTGGAGCTCACCGGCAATCCGCCCACCGAATTTTTAACCTTTATGAACATGGTGGAACTTTTGGGGCCGACACCGGTCCCCGTGCTGATGGCCCAGAACGTGACACCCGTATATCCCTACGTGTTTTATGGCCGTATCAGCAATGTCAAAGGCACCGAGGCAAAATACAACCTGAGCACCGTCTCTTTTACCCTTAAGGAGTTTTTATAATGGCAAAATGGGCAAACACCAGCGTACCGGATGAATACCTTGACAAGATCAAGGACAACTGCAACCTGCTGTGCGCCTGCAGCGCGCAGCCGACCAACCGAACCGAGGCCGTGTCCACCTACCGCCTGGCCACCGTTGCCCTGACAGCCCTGGATTTCAGCGTGGCGGACGGCGCCGGAGGCGGACGGAAACTGACCATCAGCGCGAAAAGCAACATCCCCATCGTGTCCAACGGGAACCTGACCCATTTGGCCCTGGTGGATAACAGCACGCTCTATTTCGTCACTACCACGTCAACCCAGGGGCTTGTCAGCGGCAACCTGCTGAATATCCCGGCCTGGTCCATCACCGTCAACGACCCAACTTAAAGGAGGGGTAAAATGGCAGACAAACAGCTTTTTATCAATAACTGGAGTACCACCATATCCGATGCAACCGTGTCCGACTCGGCCACCACCATCAACATCCCGCCCGCCGATTCGGTGGAATTGGGCGCCATTGCGGCGGATGAATATTACGTGGTCACGGCCAGCGATGGCGCGAACCTGGAAATCATGCACGTGACCGCCAATAACGAAACCGGGCAACTCACCGTGGAGCGGGCAAAAGAAGGAACGGTCGCCCTGTCATTTACCAGCGGCGACCTCCTGGAAGCCAGGAACACCAAGGGGGCATACGAAAAATTCTGCCAGAACAACCAGGGCGACACCCTCGAACTCTCCTGGACCCCCGCCAACTATTCCCCGGATGACAGCCCCAGCGAGGCGGATGCCGATGACAACCTGGCCGCCCACCTGGCGGGCATCGACAACGCCCTGGGCGGATGGATGGGCCTCGCGTGGAACGAGGCCACCGATACCTATACCCGGCGCGGATCCCTGGCGGGCCAGGCCAACGGCGCCTCCCCCGGAAACGCCATGCTCCCCATCCAGGCCGCCATGCGCCGGTGCGTCATGAACGATGCGGGCGTGGTGCAGTATTACCTGGACCCGGATGATTCCACCAAAAAGGCAGATGGGTCAGCCGCCAACCTGGACGGCACCGACGGCCAGGTGATGGTGGAAATCCCCAAGTTTTACGTCAAATACGGCTATTCAACCAACGTCCACACCTGGGATATTTCCCGGTTCCCCCTACCCGGCTTTGTGGTCCACCCGGCATTCTTTAAGGATGGCGCCTGGGTGGATTATCGGTACATCGGGGCCTATGAAGGCAGCATGTATGATGCCTCCGCCGCCGCAATGGCTTCAGATGCCAACGCCGTGGCCGCGTGTTACGCCAGCGGTGACAAGCTGTGCTCGATCTCCGGCCAGTACCCCAAAACAAACGAGACCCGCGCGGAGTTCCGGGCAATGGCCGCCGAGCGGGGCACCGGATGGCGCCAGCTGGACTACTACCTCCTGTCCGCCGTCCAGCTGCTGTACCTCATCGAGTACGCGGATTTCGACAGCCAATCCATGATCGGCCACGGACGGACACAGTTGTCCGGCGGAACTTGGGAGGCCGGTAGCTATATCGGCGAATCCGGGTTGTCAAACGGAGACGGCAACGGCACGAATTGCGTTGACTACAGTGGAGATGCCGATGACGCCGGGGCGGATGCTGCATACATGACCTACCGGGGCATCGAAAATTTTTACGGAAATGCTTGGAAGTTTGTGGATGGCATCAACATCAACGGAAACATCCCATATTTTTGCAACAACCGGTCTGATTTTGCCGATGACACCACCACCAATTATGACCGCCCGGTGGATGCCGATGGTGCCGATGTAACCCTCCACAATGCCAATGGCTGGCAAACGACATTGGAGCGTATGTCCGCCGGGTTTTTGCCGTCCGCTGTTGGGGGGTCCTCATCTACCTACATATGCGATTATTACTATCAATCAACCGGCTGGCGTGTGGTTCTTTTTGGCGGCGATGCGATTAGCGGCTCGCCCGCCGGAGCGTTTTACGTCTATACGCATCCCGCGTCGTCGTATGACAGTGTGACTATCGGCGGGCGTCTCTGCTTTTAGGAGAGGTTTTTTTGAAATACCAAATGGCGATAAACCCAAAACGCAACACGCAACGCGCGGCACGCGCGCGACATTTTTGGTCTCGGGCCTCCCGGCTGGCGTGTGGTTCTTTTTGGCGGCAATGCGAATAACAGCTCGAACACCGGAGCGTTTTACGTCAATACGAATAACACGTCGTCGAATGACAATGTGAATATCGGCGGGCGTCTCTACTTATGGATAGTTAAAGCCTTTCATTGGGGTCCGAAACCATGCCTCTTGGCAAAACACAAAGCAAAGCCCGTTTGTTGGTGCTGGTAGGCCGGTCGCGGTTCGAACGCTCCAGGGCGAAATAAGCAGTCATGAAACGATACGGAAACCTGTATTTTAAAATATACGACATGGAAAACATAAAAACCGCCCACGAAAACGCCCGCAAGGGCAAAAGCCATTATCACGAGGTCCGCATGATCAACCGCGACCCGGATAAATACCTGGGCCGGATCCACGCCATGTTGAAAAACAAAACCTTTCAAAACTCCAAATACCGCGTCTTTGAAAAACGCGGACCGGGAAAGGCCCGCACCATCCATAAGCTGCCCTACTTCCCGGACCGCATTATCCACCACTGCATCGTGCAGGTGCTGGAACCCATCTGGCTCCCCTGGCTGATCAAAGACACCCTGGCGTGCCTCAAAGGCCGAGGCATCCACCAGGGCGTGAAACGTATTCGGAAGGCCCTGCGAACGGACCCGGAAAACACTCGGTATTGCCTCAAGATGGATGTCAAAAAGTTCTATCCGTCCCTAGACCACACGGCCCTGAAAAACATCCTGTCCAGAAAAATCAAAGACCCGGATGTCATGTGGCTGTTGGGAGAAATCATCGATTCAACCGGCAACGGCACGGGTGTCCCCATCGGTAATTATTTGAGTCAGTATTTCGGCAACCTGGTTCTCACGCCCCTGGACCACCACATCAAGGAAATTCTCCATTGCCGCCACTATTTCCGCTACTGCGATGACATGGTGATCCTTGGCGCGGACAAAACCCGCCTGCACGACATCAGAAAGCAAATTGAAACCTATTTGAACCAGGAATTGAACTTGCGGCTAAAAGAAAACTGGCAGGTCTTCCCGGTCGAACAACGCGGCATCGATTTTCTGGGCTACCGCTTTTTCCCCACATACACCCTGCTTAGAAAATCCACCGCCCTTCAGTTTAAGCGCAAAATGGCCGCCATCAAAAATGGCCGGCCTAAAGACCCCGTATCCATCGCCAGCACCGTCATGAGCTACTGGGGCTGGATGAAACACGCCAACTGCTTAAATTTGTGGCACGCCCACGCCGATGAAAAAATTCAGTCCATCGTAAACAACGCCTGCAAAAAAGCGGGCATCCACAACCCAATGGAAAGGAGCCAAGTGATATGACCATAGAAGAATCCACCAACCGGTTGCCGTATTTTGGAGCCACCAGGGGCAAAGTGATTTTTCGTTATGCCCACCAGCCGCTGACCCGCCAAAATGAATCCGGCGAAACCGAATCGTACTGGGTATGTAAACAGCAGCTTTTCGACAAGAAAGACATTCCCGCCCAAACCGAAGAAAAAGCCAGGGAACTTTGCCTGGCGGCCATCCGTCTTGAGGCAAAAAACCAAATAGAAGTGGTTGCCGGATATACACAATGGTATCAAAACAACGTGGCAAACGGGCTCTATTCGCCGGCGGTCTGCGATGAAATGACAGACTACATCGCCCAGGTCATCGCGGAATCCAACCGGTGTGAAGATTTGATCACGTCTGAACCCATCAATCAGGCCTTGGAGGTTGTGCCGGCCTGGCCGGAGGTGTAATGCCATGCATAAGTTTGATCAGTCCATATGGGACAACAAAAAATCCGTCAAGCAAGAGCTGAAAAACACAAAACCATCGGGCAAGGACCTTCGGGGCCTGGCCGTCCGAGTAAGAAAAATTGAACAGATGTTAAATATTGCGGCTCCCGAGGCCAAGGAATGACCATCTCCCTGGCCGAAAAGCGGAAGAAGCGTTTCGCGGATTTTGCAACGGAACCCCCGCCGCTGGAAGGCGAAAAGGTGAAGCTCGATGGAATTTTAAACCAGGAAATCGAGATCATCGGATGCCGCTTCGGCAAAACCCGGCACTCTAAAAACAAAAGCGGCCGGTATTTGACCCTGCAATTCAAGCTGAACGATCGCAAGCATATCATTTTTACGGGAAGCGATGTGCTGATCGGCCAGGTCGAAAAATACGAATCCGAAATCCCGTTTTTAGCCACCATCGTTAAGATCAATCGGTATTACACTCTGACGTAAAGGTAAAAACAATGCTCGATAAAAGCGGAGAAAACCTATGACCCACAAACGACTGAAAGCACAATCTCGATCTTCCGGACTACCAGGCAATGGCCGAGGTGTTGTCGGAGGCAAAGGCAAAATTCATATTGAGCATCAACAACACGCCGGAAATGATGGAGGTGTTTCAAGCGTTTAAAACAGAAGAAATTGGACTCAGATATTCAGGTTCAAAGGGAAAATCAACGGTCGGAAAAGAGCTGTTGGTGACCAACTTCTAGGCCAAAAACAAGCGGAAAAAAACCTGTCGAAACGGACCGCCGATTCGAACAGGTTTTTTGCGCCCAAATTTTGGCGACGAATTTTATTCGCCGATTCTAATTCATTTATTCGCCGATTCTAATTCAGCCGACATTTGACCCTGTTTGATCTAAGCAAGGTAAAAATAAAAAAGGACTTACGAAGAT
>CAZWGD010000003.1:0-25908 GCA_964633235.1 uncultured Desulfobacteraceae bacterium
GTTGTCGCTCTGGTCCCTGGGGTGCGGGCTCTTGGCTTTTGCGGTCATATCGGCCTGGAAAACGGTCATCGGTACGGGGGACGGCAAGGTTGGGGCCATAGTCCTTACCCTCTTTGCGCTTCCCTTTTTTGGCGGCTGGGTTCTAGGGGCCGTCATGCTTTCTTCCATGATCTCTCCCCTGGCAGCCGCGATTTTGCTGATCACCGTTTTTCTTAATGTGCTGTTTTTCCACCTGTTGAAAGCCCCGACGCCACTTGGCCGCCGGGTGATGGATGAAATCGAGGGATTCAAACAGTACCTGACCGTGGCGGAAGCGGAGCGTTTAAAAGCCTTGAAGCCGCCTGAAAAAACAGCGGCGCTATTTGAAAAATTGCTGCCTTACGCGCTTGCGCTGGGGGTGGAGCAGGAGTGGAGCGAACAGTTTTCCCAAGTCTTGGCTCAGGCGCGACCGGGCGATAGTTATCGACCGGCTTGGTACAGGGGGGTTTTTCCGGACGGCATCCAGACATCCGGGTTGGTTTCCGATTTGAGTCAATCCCTGGTCGGTGCGGTATCATCGGCCTCCACGGCACCAGGTTCGTCTTCAGGAAGCGGCGGCGGCGGATCATCGGGCGGCGGTGGTGGAGGCGGCGGCGGTGGCGGCTGGTAAACCTTCGCGCTTTCAGCGCATAATGCCCGTATCGACATCAGTTCCCGTTTAACCGCGCGCAACAGGTCAAATACGTTCGCGTCGGGAGCTGGATCACCCACCGGCATGAAGGCCAAGGGGGCATGCTGTTGCACCGCGGCAACGGTTTCCCGGGACCGTGTTTCCGGCTTAGCGGCAATGGATCTCATCTTGACCGGTAATTGCGGCTGAAGGTAAGCTTGGTATTCCTTGCAGCTTTTTTGCCACCGGCACTTTCGGCAAACACTGATATGTTTCTTATGATGTCCCTTACGACGGCTGCAGGTAAGGTAAATATCCGTCTTGGCGTTATGCATGTATTCCGGTTCCAGCGGCGTTACCAGATACCGGCCCGGCGGAGGGCATCCCCGGGCCGAAAAGTGAGACATATTTAACTTGACTTTTTCAGGTTCAGGTGCTAAATTATATTTAAGCATAAGTGTCACCAATATGCAACAACCAGATCGGTATGCTCCCGGGTTCCGTCATGGCCCTAACGCAGGACATAGGCTGGTCGGTTTACAGAGGGTAGGTACTAATGATGAAGCGCTACCCGACATTCCTCATCGTTGCCGTTTTTTTCCTCTATGTGGGTTCTATCCAGACCGTTAACGCCGCCTCACCCACTAAAGAGGGAGACATACATACCGGGCATGCATCGGATGCTGAAGATACAGACAAGAAAAAACTTTCCATCATTCTTTCCCACCGGATATTGCCGGCCGGCTTCCTGAGATTTGAGGCGGACCTGGATGTGGTTTCCGAAGATCTCTCTGCCTCCACGGAAGAGGTTCTGGCGCCCCAGGTCTATGTTGCTCTGGGATCAAGCATTTACGCTGGCCTGGGTGCCGGAATTTTGTTTTCAAACGGTGCCTTTGCAGATAAGGCGTTTTACAGCTTGAAGGCCGGTTTCGACCTTGAACTGCTTCCCATGATTTATCTGAACCTGAATGCCAACTATCGATTTGATGAGTGGAACCTAAACGGCATCATGGAAGATATCGATACTGAGGCAGTCTCTTTGGGAGGCAAACTACGACTGCAATTCTAAAGCCTAACCAAGACAACCCCTTCCTTATATCCTTAAAAATTGGCCGGCATCGGGGATTACATCAAACCGTTGACGGGAACCGGATCGGCTAAGGGCTCGCGCCAAAATAACTTCACATTCTAAGCGCCCAATCATCTCACTCAGCGGCGTTGCGAAAATACGGAATATGCCTGATATTCCTTAATTTTCGCGTCTTGCTGAGCGAGCGCTTGAACACATACAATCTGTAGATTTATTTTTGCGCGAACCCTAATAAAAAAAGTCAACCGTATACCAATTGGTTTCGAAATCCCACAGGGTTTTGAAAAGGAGTATATATCTCAGCAAAAACGGCAGGCTGGTCTTGCTGAGCTCCCCTTTGATTCTGAGCTGGTAACGCGCAGCTTTTATAAGCCGTTGCAGCGAAATAACATTCAGGGTGTGGACCCCGGACATTAATTCTTGCGCCTGATTAAAAGATTTGACCCGGTGGGTTATATTTTCCCACGACCGCTGAACCACAAACTCCTTTTTCAGCGAGTCGTATTTCACCGTATGGTCTACTGTTATGGCCTTTATCTTTTTATCGATCCATAGGTCGCGGACCCGGTATAAGGTGATATGAAATGAAAATTTGGTGGGCATGCCGCTCAGGGTGGCTTCATAAACAGCCTGATGAAAGGCGTCCTCCATATTAAAAAATACCACCAACTGGTCCCGGGTGTTCATGATATTGATATGGGTCAGTTTTGTTTCTCCGGCAGAGATCGAATAGGGCAGCAGCAGTAGGACAGCCAAAACCAACAGGTTAGCTTTGCGGATAAGCACTGGCCTCATACATCCCCCGGCGGGCTGCCGATGCGTGACAGCCCGTCCTGTCGTCCATCCCGGTCTCGATACGGTTTAGAGGAATCCTTTCGGAAGCAGTCGGGCCGTGTGTGACCATCATGCAGCGGTATCATTTTGTATGCCAGTTGGAGGATCCGAAATAGCAGCAAAAAAACAAAAACAGTAGAAACAGCAACATGACGACCATGCACTTCAAGAGGGCCTTAAGCATATTTTGGCCCATATTCGCCAAAATGTTTTTGGTCTTACCAATACCGGCGTTCATGCCACTACCCGTCATAATTTGGTTTTGTTCCATCACGGCATCAGGTTCATAACCTGCATATGCTTACCATAAAAAGGTTACCGCTAAATTATCGGAGAATTACAATTTGGTAATGTTCAAGAGGAGGCTGATGTCGGACATGCTGCAAGCGGTTAGCAGTGAGGATTAGGGCTTAAAAGCGGGTGATAAGGCGGTACAAAGAATCACGGGTACGGATACAGTGCATGTGTGTAGAGGAGGAACGGGAGATACCGGCGGTATGAAATCCAAGAAACCACCTATCCACACAGGGGCATGGTGACAGTAAAAGTGCTTCCCTTTGTCTTGATACTGTCCACAGTGATGTTGCCGTCGAGCGTTTTTAGGATGGCCTTGACCAGACTGAGACCCAGACCGGTTCCAGGTTGAGACCGGCTTCTGTCCGATCGGTAAAAACGGTCGAATATGCGGGGCAAATCATCCGGAGATATACCGATACCGGTATCATTGAAAACGATTTCCACCTGACCGCTGCGCACCCTCGCCGAGATGGTGACCCTTCCTTCCTGCGGGGTATACTTGATCGCGTTTTCCAGGATATTGGTGATCAGCCGCTGAAGCATGTGACGGTCGCCCATGATAGTCAGATCCGGTTCAAGATTTTCGATGATATCTATTTTTTTCTCTACGGCCGTGGGGCGAAAGAGTTCGCAGGCCTGATGGATCAGGGAAGTCAGGTTTACTTTTTCCATGATGCTCTCCCCGACACCAGCCTCGATCTCGGTGATATCGAGCATGGTGTTGATCATCTCAATGAGGGTGTCGCACTCTTCCACGGTATCGGCAGCCATTTCCTTATAATCATCGATGGGTTTGTTGCTGATCAAGGTCATTTCGGCTAGACCCCGGATTCTGGTCAAGGGGCTCCGCAGGTCATGGGCGATATTGTCGGTAATATCCCGCATTCCCTTAAGCAGGGCCTGTATGCGGTCCAGCATGGTGTTGAAGGCATTGGCCAATTTGTCGACCTCATGGGAGTGCCGTTTCACTTGGACCCTTTTGCCATAGGCCCCCCGGGTGATTTCTTCAGCCGTGCGGGTAACCTCTTCAACCCCGGACAAGGCACGCCTTGACATGAACCAGCCGACAAATGCGGCGGCGATAATCAGAGGGGCCAAAAGCAGGATGAATAAATCCCTAAACACCTCTAAAAACTCGTCGATTTCTTCCAGAGAGATACCAATATACAAAACCGCGTCCGGCCCTATTTTTCCGGAAATTAAGCGCACCGGATGCTCATGGTCGGAGATATCCAGAGTTTTGAACCCATACCCTTCAGCGGTAGTGAGATGCTGCGGAAGTTCGAGGCGGCCCCAGTATTTTGCATAGGGGGGAATGATGACCTCGCCCTTGACGGTTTGGAGCGAAAAAAACATCTGATCCTTTTCTTCTTCTATTTCTTCCACGATCTCAGCCTTTATCCGTCTTATCCCTCCCGTGTCCATTTCCGCCGCCATTTCTTCGAACTCTTCCGTGAGCTCGCTGTCCAGGGTTTCTATGGTTATGGCGGAAACGCGGTAGTAAATAGCCCCGAGGGTCAATAGAGATGAAATGGTGAAGATACCCGCGTACCAAAGGGTCAACCGGGCAGACAGGGTGCCTTTGAGTTTAGGATGTTTCTTTGAGAACATATCCCACTCCTCGTATGGTGTGGATCAGATTTCTGTCAAAATGCTTGTCGATTTTTTCGCGCAGATAGCATATGCGCGATTCCACCACGTTGGTTTGGGGATTGAAATTATAATCCCAAACGTGTTCCATGATCATGGTCTTGGAAACCACCTGTCCTGCATTGCGCATCAGGTACTCCAGAAGTGAAAACTCAAGGGGCTGCAGATCGATGGCGGTGCCGGCCCGGGTTACTTTGCGGGTGTGGATATCCATAACCAGATCCGCCACCGTCAGCCTTGAAGGGCTGACCACATTTCCGGCCCTGCGGATCAGGGCATGGGTTCGCGCCAGCAATTCGGCGAAGGCAAACGGTTTGGTCAAATAGTCGTCCCCTCCCGCTAAAAGACCCTTGACCCGGTCGTCCACCGTCCGCTTGGCACTTAATATCAACACCGGGACGTTGCTGTTATTTTTACGCAGGGTCTCTATTATGCTCAGGCCATCGAGCTTGGGCAACATCAGGTCGATGATGGCCAGATCGTACGGTTCGGTCAACGCCAAATGCAGCCCGTCTTCACCGTCGGCCGCATGGTCCACGGCGAATCCGGCTTCCTTGAGACCGTTTTGAATAAACAGGGCGATTTTTAAATCATCTTCAACCAGCAATAACCTCATAAGACCCCACATTCTGCGACGGCGGAACATACATGGCCGGCGTAATTAAAAACAGCCTCCAAGATTTGGTGCGGTACCCAGGTGATGAAAAGCCCTGCTGCTCCAGGGCTTTTGAGAGTTCGGCGCCATAGCGGGCATAGGTGATGAAAAGGTACTGTCGGGATGGGGAGGCCGTTTTTATTTTTGCTATCAAGCTTTCAAAGGTGTCATCCCGCCAGGGCCGGTTATTGACCGACAACCGTGTGAGCGGCCCGTTCAGGTAGAATTGAAGGCCGTACAGGGGGGCGCCTGAAAAATTAATGAAGTGCGTATCGTTGGTATGGTTATGAAACTTGCGGCACAGTGCATACAGGCTTTTGGTATCGTGCGGTGATTGATAAAACGCCGCCCCTCCCTTTAATCCCAGGAGGATAATGCCCGATATAATTGCGGCGGCGGCGAATCGTCGGTTTTGTACGGACAGGCTTTTTCCCTGTCCGCCCCTTTGCCGAACAATGCCGCGGCCGGCCGCCAAGGCCACCGGGGCGTATAGGGGGAGCACATACAGGGGCAGCCGGCTTTTAACCATGAAAAGGACGGTTAAAGGGAGGATGGTCCATACCAGCAGAAATCCGCCGCCGCCGCCGGAGCGCCAAAATCCGAATAATACCTTCATGTAAAACAAACGCTTGTTTTTGATGAGTTTAAACAGGTGCCACGACCAGGGCCCCCCTCCTAGAGCCAGGATGGGGAGGTAGATAAAAAACGGTTTGTACCATTCGGCGTGGCGGTTAAAAGCACCCGTTGTCACCCGGGCGATGACCTCCCGGCCGAGAAAATAATTTAAAAGCGCCGGGTGACGATAACAGACCCAGACATACCAGCCGCATCCGATAATTATGAAGATCATGATTCCCCACGCCGTAAAAATGGGAAAGCGCTTTTTATGGGAATAATGCCATACACCGATGGCCAGCAGGGGCAGAAGTGCCGGCGGTCCCTTGGTTAAAAAACCGAGGCTGAAAAAGAGCCACATACCTGCAGTCCATATACGCCCACGGGCCGCTTTCCCTGCGTGACCGGTTGTTTGACCGGCCTTTAAGTAGCACAGGACCGCCCCCGTTTCCCACAGGGTCAAGAGCATGTCGGTACTGACGAAATTGTGGCCCAAGACCGGGAAAATCGATGTGGCGTATATCCATCCGGATACGGTACCGGTATCTCTATCCCAAAGGGTTTCGCCAATGGCAGCCACCATGACTACGGTAAAGAAGAAAGCCACGGCATTATAGAACCGGACGCCCCAGCCATTGCGGCCCAACAGCTTTATTCCGCCGGCAATGGCCCAGTACGTCAACGGTGGTTTTGTCCAGTGGGGCCGGTATCCCAATGTGGGTTCCAGGTAGTTGCCGGTTTCCAGCATTTCCCGGGAGACTTCCGCATAGCGGCCCTCGGTGGTTTCATAGAGCCCCCGGGAACCCTGGAAAGCAAAAGCGATGAAAACCGTCACTCCCAGCATGATCCCATAGTGATGGATGCACCGACAGCTATTCAATGAAGCGTCTCTTTTGGTGATGGATGAGGTACAGGTTGCGGCCGTAGATGATCATTCCGGTTGACTGGCCCAGAATGAAGACGGGGTCCCTCAGATGAATGGCATAGATCAAGAGCAAGCCTGACCCGATCATACTCAAATACCAAAACGCTACCGGCACCACGCTTTTTTTGGCCTTTTCACTGGCCAACCATTGGACTAAAAACCTTGCGGAAAACAACCCTTGGGCGGAAAACCCTAAAACCAGCCAGAAGAGTTTCATGGATATATGATCCCCATACAGATTCCATTCAATAAAAACCGCCAAACAGGCTTACACCCGCTTGACGCGCGGTCGACATGCCGTCGTCGGAGCCAATTTCAATTTTTCTTTTTTATCTGATAGCGGATGTATCGTCTTTTCATCCACATATGGGCCAGGGTGTCAAAAAGGGGACCGAAAAGCCGGTTGTGGATATGATACTTGGCAGCGCCCCCGTATCTGGGGTAATGCGCTACCGGGATCTGCTGAACGCGTCCTCCCGCGAGCTGTACCAAGGCCGGCAGGAAACGATGCGTTCCCTTAAAAAAGGGGATGGTACGGACATAATCCGATTTGATGATCTTTAAAGGGCAACAGGTATCCTTGATGCCGTCATTAAGCATTGCCCGTCGGACCCGATTGGCCACTTTGGACGATATTTTTTTTACCAAGCGGTCTTGCCGGTTGGTACGAATTCCATTGATCAGGTCATACTCAGGGATCAAGGGCAGAAAGCTTAAAAAATCCAACGGGTCGGTTTGGCAGTCCGCATCAATCAGACCGATCAGGGAAGTGTTGCACGTATCGATGCCGGCTTTTATCGCCGTGCTTACACCGGTATTCGTTTGTAGGGTGATAGATCGATAGCGGTCGTCGGCCGCACATATCTCATCGATAATGGCTTGGCTGTCGTCTGTGGAGCCGTCGTTGACAAACAACACGCCGGTGGAGATGGGTACTCGAGATAAAAACACATCCATCAGCCTGCGAAAGCGGCTCAGGCAAGCCGCTTCATTATAAACCGGTACGATGACGGTCAGCCGGTCCTTGGATAATTCGGACATCTCCCTGCCTCTGGAATTTGTTTGCCTGTCTGCAATGCGGGCCATTTTATTGCATTTGCCTGAAAATGGTCAATAGTATTCGGCGGCCGTCGCATTCAGTTGAGGCAGCCTCCTGTGGTCCCTATGCTGATGCATGATGAAAGCATCTTCACGGGTTGTGCTCTGGGGATACGCCGGTCCCCCCGAAAGGGAGGCCGGACCACGACCGTTCGATTCGGCAAACGCACTGAATATCCGCACTCTAAATTTTCGGTCGTTGCTGGGGGTGATTATCAGATCAAGCTTATGGAAAGCTTATCCCACCATTATGATTTGATAATGTTACGGATAGGCACCGGGGAAGCGGTTTCGGACCCAGATTATGACCAGATTATGACCAGATTATGACCAGATTATGACCAGATTATGAAATGATAATCAATAAATAATCCAGAGATAATATTGTCGTGTTATGGTGGACGGGTACTAAACCAAGATCAAAAAGAGGGGTCATCAAAGCGGGGCCGTTACGAGGGGATCTGGGGCGTTGCCCGTGCTGATGGCCGACCGGTTGGCCAAAGGGAGGAAAATGCCGTCACGAACCATAAAGCTTTCTGGTACAGCCATCCTGGTACTGCTACTGACCGGTACGGTCTTTTTCTTTGACCCGCTGCAATCCATACGCCGGCCGTCTGAATGGGCGGTCCGGATAACCGGGACCGGGCTGGATAACCTCCATAAAATCGATGAGGGATTGTATCGCTCTGAACAACCCGATCGCGAGGGTTTTGCAGAACTATACGCCATGAACGTCCGGAGCGTGTTGAATTTTCGCACGCAGGACCGAGACAGGGAGATCTCGGGGGGCCTTCCTTTTGAGTATCACTACATCAGCATGCTGCCTCAAAAATTGAAACCCGCCCAGATAACCCGGGCGTTGCGGGTGATCAAAGCGGCCCGAAAGCCCTTGCTGATTCACTGCAAAAAAGGTGCGGACCGGGCTGGAGCGGTATCCGCCGCCTACCGGATGGTCGGTCAGAACTGGCCGGTGGAAGCCGCTATCAGAGAGATGACCCAGGGTGGATACGGCTTCAATGAAGAATATGCCAATATCCCCCGCATGCTCAGGAAGATCAACTGGGATAAGTCTAGAAAAAAGGTTCTTGGAAACAACCGGTAGTGGCCATAATGGCTTCCGACCATGGTTTCCCTTATGACTCTCCAGGGCGGTCTCCGAGGCAGGCTTTGATAAAACCGAAAAAAAGCGGCGCGGGCTTTTCCATCCGTGATTTGAGCTCCGGATGGGCCTGGGTACCGGCAAAATAGGTGAGGTCGGGGAGTTCGATAAATTCGACCAGGCGGCCGTCACGGGAGGCCCCGGAAAACACCATGCCTTTTTCCTGAATGACGGCGTGGTAGTCGGGATTCACTTCGTAGCGGTGCCGGTGCCGCTCGGAAACCTCCAAGGGACCGTAAAGATGATGCACAAGCGACCCTTTTTTCAAGGTTGCCGGGTAGCCGCCCAGGCGCATGGTTCCGCCCTTTTCGCTGATTTTCTTCTGTTCCGGAAGGATGTCGATAACCGGATGCGGGGTATGCGGATCTATTTCGGTGGAGTTGGCACCCTTCAGGCCGCACACATGCCGGGCGAATTCGATAATGGCCAGCTGCAACCCAAGGCAGAGTCCTAAAAACGGGATGTTATGCTCTCTTGCCAAGCGGATGACTTTGATCTTGCCTTCGGTTCCCCTTGAACCGAACCCCCCGGGAACGATAATACCAGCCGCTTTTTTCAAAAAGGCCGTGTCCTGCAAATTTGTAGTTTCCACCCATTCGAGATGGATTTTGCAGCTCAACTGCGCCATACAGTGGTTCAGCGACTCGATAATGGAGGCGTATGAGTCCTCCAGCTTGGTATATTTGCCGCAGATGGCTACCGTGATTTCACGCCGGGGATGGGCTAGATTGCTCACCAGCTTTTTCCAGCTTCGCAAATCCGGGGGGCTGTAAATGCTGAGGCTCTTGTGGATAATTTCCGGGAGCTTTTCCTTCTCAAATATGATGGGGATCTCGTAAATCGATTCTACATCCAGACCCGTTATCACGGCGTTCGGCTGCACATTGCAGAAACTGGAAATTTTAGACTTGATCTCCTTGGACAGCCATTGCGAACAACGCCCGATGATAATGTCGGGAATAATTCCCCGCTGCATGAGCAGGTTGACACTCTGCTGGGTGGGCTTCGATTTTTGCTCATTGACACCATAGGGGATGGGCACATAGGTCAGGTGGATGAAGATGATATTTTCACCGCCCACGTTTCCCCGCATCTGTCGCATAGCTTCCAAGAAAAGTTCGTTTTCAATATCCCCTACGGTACCCCCGATCTCCACGATAACAAGGTCGGCGCCCTCTTGATTGGCGATGTTAAAAATGTGGTCCTTAATGACGTCCGTTACATGGGGGATATACTGAACCGTTTTACCGAGATAGTCTCCGCGGCGCTCCCTTTTCCGCACCAGATCAAAGACCTTTCCCATGGTCAGATTCCACTGGGACTTGCAGGTCACGCCCAGAAAGCGTTCATAGTGGCCGAAATCCATGTCGACTTCACCACCGTCATCCAGCACAAACACCTCTCCATGCTCGATAGGATTCATGGTGCCGGGATCTACGTTCAGGTATCCATCGCATTTGATGGGGACGATCCTCAGTTTGGAGGAAAGGAGACGACCGATGGAAGCCGCGGCGATCCCCTTGCCAAGGCCCGATAGAACCCCCCCTGTCACGATAATATATTTAGTGGTCATATGCACCGACTCGGTATGGATAAAGGGTTGTGGTATGGGCCGGTTGGCGTCACGCTCTTGCCCGCCTGAATCAATATCGATCTCTTGAGGCTACAAAATGTCAGAAAGGCAATTATATGTCAACACTCAATGGCCGCCATTTGCCCGGGCTACCATTTGCTTGACAGACCATGATCCGAATGATACTGAATCCCTACATTGATAGAGGTTTTGAGACTTAAAATTTCCCAATCATCAATCATCTCAGCACGCCGTTTTGAGAACCCAGTTGGCTAGTGATACCCTCATAAGCATTGATCAGCTCTCCCTTTCCTTCGGCGGGGTTCAGGCGTTGTTAGACGTCAGCGTCGGATTGAAAAAGGGTGAAATTCTAGCCGTCATCGGCCCCAACGGTGCCGGCAAAACCTGTCTGTTGAACTGTATCAGCCGGTTTTACACACCCCAAAGAGGCCGTATTTATTTCCAGAACACCGAAATCAGCAAAACCGCCACCCATGATATTGCCAAGCTGGGCATTGCCCGCACTTTTCAGAACGTGGAACTGTTCAAGGGTATGACGGTTTTGGATAACATCAAGCTGGGACGGCATGCGTTCTTAAGGTCGGGAATATTATCCGATATCATCTATTTCGGCCGTAGTCGGAGGGAGGAACTGGCGCTGCGTAAGGAGATTGAGGAAAACATCATCGATCTTCTGGAAATTGAATCCATCCGCAAAAAGGTGGTGGGCACGCTGCCCTATGGTCTCCAAAAACGGGTGGAATTGGCCCGGGCCCTGGCCATGCGGCCCAAGGCCCTGCTGCTGGATGAACCCATGGCGGGAATGAACCTGGAAGAAACCGAAGACATGGCCCGGTTCATCCTCAACGTCAACCACATGTGGAGCGTCAGTATTATCCTGGTGGAACACGACATGGGCGTGGTCATGGACATTTCGGATCATGTCTGCGTGCTGGAGTTCGGCCGCAAGATCGCCGACGGTACGCCTGCCGAGATCCAGAAGAATCCCCAGGTCATCAAGGCCTACCTGGGGGAAGACGAGAAGGCCTATCCACGGTTATAAGCACTACGAATGCAAGCCCCGCGGTTATCACTGAAAAAACCCTGCCTGCGCTGCTGTTAAGAAACGCCCGGCGCTTCGGGGATGACCGGGTGGCATTACGGGAAAAAGAGTTCGGCATCTGGCAGTCGATCACCTGGACGGGGTATCTCACCCATGTGCGCGATTTCTCCCTGGGCCTGATCAGCCTGGGCCTCGCCCCCGGAGACACGGTGGGTATCATCGGCTACAACCGGCCGGAGTGGATGTATGCCGAACTGGCGGTTCAGGCCGCCGGCGGGGTTCCCTTCGGCATTTTTCAGGATGCCATTTTAAATGAGGTGGCTTTCATCATCAATCACTCTCAAGCCAAAATTATCGTGGCCGAAGACCAGGAGCAGGTGGATAAAATCCTCGACCTTAAAGACCAACTGCCCCATATAAATCAAGTCATCTATACCGACCCCAAAGGCCTATGGGACTATCAGGAAGATAACCTGATCGATTTTTCCGATGTTGAAAAACTGGGCCGTAAATGCCATCGGGACTATCCCGACCGCTTTGAAAACAACGTCGCCGCCGTAGGTGAAAATGATCTGGCCATCATCTGCTATACCTCCGGCACCACCGGCAACCCCAAAGGAACCCTGCTCACCCATTACAATATACTGAGTATGGTGGCGTCGTTAAACGAAGCCGATCCCAAAAATCCGGACGATCAATTTCTTTCTTTCATCCCCATGCCCTGGATCGTCGAACAGACCATGAGCGTTTTCTCGGCCTTATTCGGCGGCTATACGGTCAACTTTCCCGAGTCGCCGGAAACCGCCACTGCGGATCTGAACGAAATCGCGCCCAGCCTGGTGGTGGCCTCCCCGGCCATGTGGGAAGGGATGTCGCGCCAGGTGATGGTCAAGCACCTGGACGCCTCTTTTCTGAAACGGCTGATTTACAACTGGTGCCTGCCCATCGGATACCGCTGGGCCGATTTTAAATTTGCCAAGAAGAAACCACCCCTGATCTGGAAAATGTTGTACTGGCTGGCCTATGTGGCCATGTTCAGAGCCTTGCGAGACAGACTGGGATTTCCCAAAGTACGTTCCGCCATGACCGGCGGGGCGGCTCTAGGTCCGGATGTGTTCCGCTTTTTTCACGCTCTGGGCGTCAACCTGAAGCAGATTTACGGGCAAACCGAGGTGGCCGGATATTCCACGATTCACAGAGACGGCGATATCAACTTCGACTCCGTCGGCATTCCCGTATCGGCCGCGGAGATAAAAATCTGGGAGCCGGATGATGAGGGTGTGGGCCAGATTATTTCCAGGGGCAGCGGACGATTCCAAGGGTATTTGGATAATGAAGCAGACACCCAAAGCTCGATTATCGATGGTTGGCTTCATACCGGGGATGCCGGCTATTTTACGGATGACGGTCACCTGGTGATTATCGACCGGCTAAAAGACCTGATGCATTTAAAAGGCGGTGCGCGCTTTTCGCCCATGTTTATCGAAAACAAGCTGAAATTCTGCCCCTATATCGTAGAGGCGGTGGTATTGGGCCATGAGCGGGATTATGTAACGGCGATGATATGTATTGACTATAAGCACGTGGGCAAATGGGCCGAAGACCACCGGATCAGTTACACCACGTATACGGATCTTGCCGCCAATGAAGCCGTATACGACCTGGTGGAGCGGGAAGTAGCGCGGGTCAACGCCACACTGCCCGAAAAAGCCCGTATAAGGAAGTTTCTGCTCCTCTATAAAGAGCTGGATGCCGATGATGAAGAACTTACCCGTACCAGAAAAATTCGGCGGGCCTTTATCAACAAGAAATATACCGAGGAGATAAAAGGACTCTATGGAGATGCGGAGGTCATTTCCATCGATTCATGCATCATCTATCAGGACGGCAGAACGGCCACCTTGACCTGTGATCTCAGAATCCGCGAAACAGGGTCGCAGGACAAAGGCAAGGAACAGGCTCTGAAAAAACGATTCTGGCAGCGGAAAACAAAGGGAGACGCCTAAAGTGGCTGGTGAACTTCTCTATTTCATGCAATTTTTCCTGTCGGGTCTCTCCATGGGCTCCATTTACGCCCTGATTGCCCTGGGATTTGTGCTTATCTATAAATCCACATCCATCTTAAATTTGGCCCAGGGTGAATTTCTAATGGTGGGAGCTTATGTCTGCCTCTCATTGACCATCGATTTCGGGCTGAACTTCTTTGCATCCTTCATAATCACCATGGGGGTTTCCGTGCTCCTGGGCCTGGTCGTAGAACGGGTAGTATTACGGCCCTTGATCGGGGAGCCGATTATTTCAGTGATCATGGTGACGCTGGGTCTGACATATGTGTTGCGGGGACTGGTCATCATGATCTGGGGAAACGATATCCGCCAATTCAATATTTTCCCCCAGGAGCCCATTGATCTGTGGGGCATCAAGCTCACCCAGCTCTACCTTTGGAGCATGGGGGTATCGCTGCTGTTGCTCACCTTTTTCGCCTTCTATTTTAAATACGCCCGAACGGGGATCTATATGCGGGCGGTGGCGGACCACCAGACCGCCGCGCAGAGCATGGGGATCTCGGTAAAGCGGGTGTTCGCCGTCAGCTGGTGCATCGCCGCGGTGGTCTCGGCCATCGGCGGCATCCTGGTGGGCAACATCGCCGGTGTTGGCGTAGACCTGAGCTATATCGGCCTGAAAGTACTGCCTGCCGTGATTTTAGGCGGCCTGGATTCGGTGCTGGGGGCCATTATCGGAGGATTGATTGTAGGGGTCCTGGAGTTTCTTTCCGCCGGCTATCTGGATCCCTATATCCCGGCCATTAATGAGGTGTTTCCGTTTATCGTGATGGTGGTGGTCCTGATGATCAAGCCCTATGGCCTGTTCGGGATCGAAGAGATCGAAAGGGTGTAATGCATGTCGTCCGGTGTATTCCATGAAAACTATGCCAGTGATGAGCGTATTTTTCAGACCTGGTTCGTAAAATTTTGGCTGGTTCTGTCGTTGCTCACCCTGGTTTTCCTGCCTTATCTTATTTCCAACTACATGCTCTCCATTATGATCGAGGTGGGCATCGCCGTCATTGCCTGCCATGGATTGAACCTGCTGACCGGTTTTACGGGCCAAATCTCCCTGGGTCATTCCGCTTTCATGGGTGTCGGTGCGTATACCTGCTCCATTTTAATCGGACAGGCCCAGGTTCCCTTTATCATCGCCTTACCCGCCGCCGGTGTCGTTACCGCCCTAGTGGGCATGGTATTCGGTATTCCTTCCCTAAGGCTCCGCGGGCTATACCTGGCCATTGCCACCATAGCCGCCCAGTTTATTATTGAATTCACGATCCGCCGCTGGGACAAACTGACCGGCGGCGTTGACGGAATGTACGTCGAGCCAGGAACTTTGGGCCCCTTTCATTTTAATGATCGCCTGCACTTATACTATCTTACGCTTGTATTGGCCGTGGCGGTTACCCTGGCCACTAAAAATATCCTTCGCTCAAGATCAGGCAGGGCATTTGTGGCCATTCGCGACCGCTACCTGGCTGCCGAAGTCATCGGGGTAAATCTGTTTAAATATCGGTTGATGTCGTTTGCCGTTTCTTCATTTTTCGCCGGAATCGCCGGGGCGCTGCTGGCCCAGTATCTGGAGGTGATCACCCACGAGTCCTTTACCATTCACCAATCCATCGATTACCTGGCCATGTGCATTATCGGCGGTTTAGGGCATATGACCTGCGCCTTTTTCGGGGTCGGTTTCTGGTTTATCCTGGAAAGAATTCTTGAAGTGGTTTCCACGAGCCTGGGAACCGCCTTCCCGGATCATATTACCTGGTTTGTTTCTCTGAGGGAGATCGTTTTCGGGGTGGTGATCATCCTGTTTTTGATTTTTGAGCCGGATGGTCTCTCGGCCCGCTGGCGAACGATTCGGGCCTACTGGAAGCTATGGCCGTTTTCGTACTAGCTGACCAGGCCACCCGTTGCTTTATTAACCACAGCTAAAAAAGGAGGCTATTATGCGGAAAATCAAACCAACCGGAATGGTTCTCGTGGCGGCGGTATTGCTGCTCTTTGCCGGTTTTTGTGCTACCCATGCCGACGCCGCTGACGAGATCAAATGGGGTGTATTAATCGATCTTTCAGGCCCCACTTCGGATTGGGGCAAAAACCAGATCAAGGGACAGCTTGATGCCATGCGCTGGATCAATGAAAACGGCGGCATCAACGGAAAAGAGCTCAAGCTGATCGTCATTGATGACGGCTATAAGGTTCCGCGGGGGGTGGCCGGATATAACCGGCTGATTGAATCCGAAAAGGTAATGGGACTCTATATCCAATCCACAGGTACGACCCTGACCTTGGTTAAAAAGATTGTAGCCGATGGCGTGGCCACCATTGCCGCATCGTTTACCTCCAAGCTGCAAAATCCCGCCAAGACCCCCTTTAGCTTTTTTGTCTCACCGTCTTACGGTACCATGGGGCGGATCGCGTTGAAATGGATCAAGGATAACTGGAAGGACACCAGCCGCAATCCAAGGGTTTGTTTTTTGTATCCGGATAATAAGTACGGTCGGGATATTCTGGATGTGTGCAAGGCCTATGCGCAAAAGATCGGCGTCGATGTCGGTCCGGACCAGGTGATCAACTGGCCTACCAAGGACGCCACGGTACAGCTGACCAATATGAAACGCTACGATCCGGACTTTGCCTACATTACCTCCACCGCCATGAACGGCGCCGTGATCCTGAAAAATGCCAAGGCGTTGGGCTTGAGGACCAAGTTTATATCCAATATCAGAAACTTTGAGGAAACCTTGATTACCTTGAGCGGCGGCGCGGCGGAAGGAACCTTCGGCGTGCATCCTATCGCGCCTTACGGGGCGGATGTGCCCGGCATGCAGAAAATCGTGGGAGTGCATGAGAAATGGCACCCGGGCGAAAAAGGCACCAACGTCTATGTGGAAGGCTGGGTCAACATCCTCAGCGTAGTCGAGGCCTTGAAGATTGCGGACAAGGCCGGGGATCTGACACCTTCAGGCATACGCAATGCTTTCGAGCAATTCAAAGGCTTTGACACGGGCGGCCTGGCCCCGCAGCTGACCTTTACGGCCAAGGACCACCGGGCCAGCATGGCGGCCAAGATCTATGAAGTCAAGGGAGATAAATTCGTCGACGTCAGCGGGTGGGTTGAACTGCCCAGGGATATGGAGTATTTCGGAAAATAAGATCCGGGCGGATTGGGCAGTCGATAGATATGCGCAGATCCGCCTTTAAACCATTAGATTCGGGTAGACTATGTTGCAACTAAACCTGCCCCGGCGGTTTAACGCCGCCGAGTATTTTATCGACCGACATATTGAAAAGGGCCGGGGTGCTAAAGAGGCCGTCCTGTTCGAGGATCGGGTCTACACCTATAGCCAGGTCCAGACACAGGTCAACCGCGCTGCCGATATGCTGGCCAATCTGGGCTTGGAAATGGAAAACCGCGTGGTTATCCTGCTGCGGGACTCACCGGAGGTGATCTTTGCATTCTTCGGTGCCATCAGGCTCGGAGCCGTGCCGATCCCCACGAACATATTGATGAAGGCACCGGATTTTCTGCATGTGTTAAACGACAGCCGCGCCAAAGTGCTGATCGTCGATGCGGTGCTGCTTCCGGAGGTCGAAAAAATTATCGATCAAGCGCGGTGCTCACCGGAGGTCGTGGTGGTGGGCGGCGAAAACCATCCCTATCTTGATTATGACCACCTGGTGGAAAAGGCTGCAGATACCTTCCCCACGGCCTTGACAACCCCGGATGATGAGGCCTTCTGGCTCTACAGCGGCCGTTATCCGGACACGCTCATGGGGGCTGTTCATCATCACAGCCACATGGTTTACTGCGCGGAAAGCTACGGTAAGCAGGTGGTGGGAATGACTGAGAATGACCGCGTCATGGGGGTTTTTCTATTCTTCGCTTACGGTCTGGGGAACTCCGTCTATCTGCCCTTCGCCGTGGGGGCCTCCACGGTGCTGGCCCGCCACCGCCCCTTGCCGGAACTGGTTTACCAGGATTTGGTTCACCATCGCCCGACCCTTTTCTTTTCGGTGCCCACCCTCCTGGAAGGGTTGTCCGACTATAAACAAACATGCCGCGAGGAGGGCGAAGACCTGCCCATGATCGACAGCCTCCGGATGACGATTTCTTCCGCCGAGCTCCTCACCCCTGATGTCTACCGTCGTTTTAAAGCGGAATTCGGGGTGGAGATTCTAGACGGCACCGGTTCCACCGAGCTTTGCCACATTTTCTTGTCCAACCGTCTGGGGGACATCAAACCCGGCAGCACGGGGAAGCCGGTGCCCGGCTTTGACATGCGGCTTCTGGACGATGACGGCCGGCCGGTGGGACCGGGGCGGATCGGCAACCTGATGGTCAGGGGAGGCGCCACGGCCTCGGCTTACTGGAACCGGCGCCGGGAAACCAGGTTCAATATGCGGGGCGAATGGTTCGTTACCGGAGACCGCTACCTGATGGACGATGACGGTTATTACTACTTTAAAGGCCGCAGCGATGATATGCTGCGTGTGGGCGGTAAATGGCTGTCGCCCCTGGAGGTCGAAACCGCGCTGAACGCCCACCCCGCGGTGGCGGAGAGCGCCGTGGTCGGATATTACGATGACCACGGCCTGCAGACACCCTACGCCTTTATTGTGCTCGAAGCGGGAGAGTCCCCTTCTGACGGGCTATCCGCCGCTATCAAGGCCTTCGTAAAAGACCGCATCGCACCCTACAAGTATCCCCGCCGGATCGCGTTTGTCACCGATCTTCCCAAAACCCCCGGCGGCAAGGTCAAGCGCTTCGAACTTCAGCAGAGGGTGTCGCGTTGATATGCTGAAAGTCAATAACATAGAGGTCATCTATGACGATGTCATCCTGGTCCTGAAGGGGCTTTCCCTGGAGGTTCCGGAGGGTGAAATCGTGGCTTTGCTGGGGGCCAACGGCGCCGGCAAAACCACAACCCTAAAGGCCATATCCGGCCTGTTGAAGGTGGAGAACGGCGAAGTCACCGACGGCACCATCGAGTTCATGGGTGCCCGCGTGGACAGGATGGAGGCCGAGCAGATCGTTCAACTGGGCATCTTCCAGGTCATGGAGGGCCGCTATGTGTTCGAAAATCTCACCGTACATGAAAATCTGATGGCGGCCTCACGCACCTGCTCCAGCCGGAAAAAGATCAGAGAACGCTATGACATGGTGTTCCATTACTTCCCTCACCTTAAAAATTTTCAAAACCGTCTGGCGGGCTACCTTTCCGGGGGAGAGCAGCAAATGCTGGTGATCGGCCGCGCCCTGATGGCCAGCACCAAATTGATGATGCTCGATGAACCCTCCCTGGGATTAAGCCCCATCCTGGTAGCCGAGATTTTCAATATCATCAAGCGCCTCAATGAGGAGCAGCAGATTACCATCCTATTGGTGGAACAAAACGCCCATTTGGCCCTTTCCATCGCTTCCCACGGCTATGTCATGGAAAACGGTAAGATCGTTCTGGATGATACCGTGGACAAGCTCAAAGAGAACGAGGATATCAAAATGTTTTATCTTGGCCTGACCGAAATGGGGGCCAAGCGAAGCTACCGGGACGTAAAGTTTTATAAACGCCGCAAGCGCTGGCTGACATAAGATATATTTACGGGTGCGGTTTCCGGACAGCGTTTTCGGCCGTCCGCGCATTATCCGATACGGCCGCTGCACACCGGCCTAGCCAAGACGTTTTGCGGAAACTGATTACACGGAGATAAAAAATGGCTAAGATCGGGATATTGGGCTGTCAATCCGTTACCAATGAAATGGACTGCGTCATGATCGGGTGTTTCGGCAACCTGAACAACCGCCAGGGCAAATTCGCGGCCTACCCCCCGGAGGAACCGCTGCAACTGGCGGGTGTGATTAATTGCGGCGGCTGTCCCACGGCCGTGGGTTCGGACCGCATCTGGCAGAAAGTCCAGGCCTTGGTGGACTACGGAATCGATGCCCTCCACTTAAGTTCCTGCATGCTCCAGCTCTGCCCTTTCAAGGACAACTTCATTGAAACCATTCAAAAGGATTATCCGGACCTGAAGGTGGTGGAGGGCACCCATCCCTTTCACGATGAAGATGCCTTTAAAACCGGCGTGCGGGAACTGGTTTCCCAGCGGGCGGTTACCCCGCAGCGGATGAACGATATCGTGTTCAAGCGCATCAAGCTGCCGGGAGATGACGGTTAAAAGTAAAGTGGCTTTTTAATTTTTAACCGCCCGTTTCACTCAAGACGCATAAGGCTCAAAGAAAAGCTGTTTTTTGGGCCTTTTAAAAATTCTGTTCTTAGCGCACTTTGGAACTTGGTGCCAAAAAAAACATATCACTTGGACCCCTATAACCTCTGGATCCTTCTCACTGCAAGCTATTTTAAACACCTTCTCACATATCAGGGTGGGGTGGTACAATCACCAATCAAGATCTTCAAGCGGGCTTTAATTACGCGAGATGTCCTTGTCCATTACGTGGGTGCAGCGTTCGGTGGTCTTGACTTCGGCGTGGCCCATAAGCTCCTGCAGCTCAGGGACCAATGGGTGCGCTAAAATGGTACTGCGCCACTTGTCGCCCTTGCCGAGCACGTGAATGCGCTTGCGGTCGAAATCGACATCTTTGATCCTCAGGCGCACACATTCCATAAGCCGCAGGCCGGAACAAAAGCTTGGCCATTTTCATGATTTATTTATCGATATAAGTGGAGTATTAAGCCGCCTATTACTTTCAATGTCATGGAAATTTTCCAGTTATTAACACTGTTAGGTGATTAATATAAAGTGACTGAATGGGGTAAAAAATGCCAACTCTACCTTGGACGGGCAAGATATCATTACTGTATGTGCTGTAATCACTTGCCCGGTTTCCAGTTTTCAATAGTTTTAGTTAACGTGTATGTTCCTTTTCTCAGGATACTAATATTTTACAGAAAGGGAAGGGGTCGGCAATGAAGGATCGTTATGCAAAGTTGGTCAATGAAATAAATTCATTTTATCATACATCCGATGTTTCTAACGAGGTCAATAAGGTTACTCCCCAAGAAATAAGAGACCGTCTTAAAAATTACAATTTTAGAAAAAAAATTAATGCTGATATTTTATTCGATGATATTGTAGAAATGAATCGAAAGTGGAATTTGAATGTAACCAGCTCCAGATATTTTGGTCTTTTTAATCCAAGTGTAAGCGAACAATCAATTGTTGCGGACACACTAACGGCATTGCATAATCCTCAGCTTGCTGTTTGGAAACACGCACCATTCGCTAATGAGATTGAAAGACACACCTTAAGTTTTTTTGGTAATTATATTTTTGAGAATCAGGATTTTTTCGCATCCTTCACAACCGGTGGTTCTGAAGCAAATATGACGGGGATTTTAGCAGCATTGGGATACAATTTTCCTGAATTTTGCAGTGAAGGTATATTATCATTAAGGGGAAAACCGCGCATATATGTATCTGAATATGCACATCACTCCTTTGAAAAAATTGCTAAAAATGTTGGAATAGGTGAAAATGCCATTTGCCGAATTCCTGTAAATCAAAAATATGAACTCAAGATAGATTTATTAAGGCAACAATTGGAGCGGGACAGAAATAATGGCCATATTCCATTTTTAATTGTCGGAACTGCAGGAACAACATCTTTTGGAACCGTTGATTCACTTGATGATCTGGCTAATTTTTGTTTAGAAGAAAAATTGTGGTTTCATGTTGACGCAGCTTGGGGCGGGACAGCGGTATTATCGTCTAAATTAAGACCGATATTAAAGGGCATTGAGCACGCAGATAGTCTTACAATAGACGCTCATAAATGGTTATCAGTTTCTATGGGTGCCGGAATGTTTTTTACAAAGCACAAAGACGTCATCAAAAGTATTTTTAGTGTAAAAGCTGATTATATGCCTCAAAGCACAGCAGACGTAAATGAACCATATATTACTTCAATACAGTGGTCACGTAGATTTATCGGTTTAAAGCTGTTCATGACACTTGCCGAGGAAGGGGTAGATCACATAATCAAACGCATTGAAAATCAATATGAGATTGGACAATATTTACGTGAGCAACTAAAAAAACAAGATTGGAAAATTGTCAATCCAACTGATTTACCTGTCGTTTGTTTTACGCATTCTAAAATTATTGATCATAAAATAAGTACTAAATATATTCTTCAATCTATATATCAAAATGGCAGTTTTTGGATATCAGACGTTCCTTATACTGAAAAAGATTTTTGTTTAAGAGCTTGTATCACAAGTTTTAAAACGACAAAGGCAGATATTGATTTTGTTGTTAAAGAATTAGAAAAAATAGTTTCAAAATAAGTTGTTAAAATCACATAGCTTGCCACTTTTTTTCCGCTGGTTACGCCTAACCGTTCGGTGAAAAAGCAGCAAGGGAGAAAATATGAAAAAAGTTAAAAGGGGGCAGGTTCTCATGGTTTACCGTTGTGGCCAATGATGCAGACATACATTTTTCTTGCATGCGGATCGACGCCGCAGTTATATTGATGCTGCTGTGAGTGGAATCTCGTTTGTTACCTCCTTTGTTTAAAGGTATCGTTTTTGACAATTCGATTTTAATAACGAGGTTGTCATGACTAGACAAATATACGGTTCTAATGCACGGCACCGAGCAGCTAAGGTGTTCGGGCGGGAATGGGCACCCCGGGTATGCTTGACGGAGAACGGACAGCTTGTCTGCGGACACCGCAATTAAACAGACTAGTTTACCAGCTTCACGGGTAAGCCATAACTCATATCAAGTGGCTCGAGAGGGACCGGGAGAGGTGTGCCGATTTGGCAACTCCCCAAAAGTGCCGCTTTTTTGGATTATGTGTTGGGCAGCGCTGGATATGCGCCCGCCCCCTCGGTTTTGCCGTTAGGCGCATTTTAAGACAGATGTTATCATGACAATTTTTTCAGCGGCATTACTATTGTTTTTGGTTATAGACCCCTTTGGGAATCTCCCATTTTTTATTATCGCCCTGAAGAAGATTGATCAGCGGCGCCACAGAAAAATAATTGTTCGAGAACTGCTGATCGCTTTATTTGTACTAATAGTATTTTTATTTACCGGGCAGTATATTCTTGAAGTTCTTCAAATCTCTGAACCATCATTGACGATTGCTGGGGGAATCATCCTGTTTTTAATTGCCATAAAGATGATTTTTCCACCCGCTAGCCTAGAAGTACATGCTGAAAAAATGAGTGGAGAGCCTTTTATTGTACCTTTGGCCATTCCCTATGTTGCAGGTCCCTCAGCATTGGCTTCGGTTTTACTTATTATGAGCCGCGAACCCGATCGTTGGCTAGAATGGCTTGTAGCTTTAGTATTGGCATGGTTAACATCGGGAATAATAATATTGTTTTCTGGTGTATTGCGACGGTACCTTGGTGAGCGGGGGCTCATTGCAATAGAGCGCTTGATGGGAATGATTTTGACAACCATCGCTGTCCAAATGTTGATGTCAGGAATTAGTCAATTTTTAATTCCACTGTCAAACTAACATGCAGCTAATCGGGTAGCCGGGGGTTTTAACCCCCCGTCCCCCACCATCCTGCATCTGCCTCCAGCGGACCGGACGGTTCACGAAGATACCGGCCCATAGCCGGGAATATGATCTAAACAGCCCTTTGAAAAGCTGACAGTAACTGCTTTTGATCATCAGAAGCACGATTTTCCATGGCGCGCCTTTTTATTTGCCCTCCCGTTCGGGCTCAATGCATTTCAGAGCTCATGGGGCATGCCACTATTCTTCGGAAAGGCAAGGGTGATGCCGACATCGGGTGGCGGCGCTGATCAGCTCTGACGTTATCTGCATACAAACTTCGGTGAAAGATGATGGAATTAAAATCAATCAATTTTAATGAGAAATTATCCAGATTTTCTGAACATTGGGCACCTAAAATTATAGCTCAAATGAACGACTACCATTTTAAGGTGGTAAAATTTCAGGGTGAATTCGTATGGCACAGCCACGATGATACAGACGAGGTCTTCATTGTCCTCGATGGTGAAATGTCAATTGACTTCCGGGATGGTTCAGTAGAGCTAAAAGCGGGTGAAATGTTTGTTGTACCAAAGGGCGCTGAGCATAGACCCTTTGCCGGGAGAGAATGTAAGGCAATGTTGGTAGAGCCTGCCGGTACGATTAACACCGGCGATACTGGTGGCGAAATGACAGCTGAGAATGATGTATGGATATAAACATCAGATAACCTTGCGCAGGAGAGGGACCGGGAAAGACATGCCATTTTTAAAATACCTACCTGGGTCCGGCATTTCAGCTTTTTCATAGTATCTCGGTTGTTGCTCCCGGCCCCTCAGCTTGGCGTTAGGGTTTTTTTGAATGATACCTTTATAAAGAGGAAAGGAGGCATAAGTGGAAAAGGAAGCGGCTTACCAAAAAGCCAAGAAAAGAGTAGAGGCTAAGATCGGATTTTACATCCATCTGGCAGTCTATGTGGGGGTTAATATTCTGCTGATTGCCATCAACCTTCTCACATCAACCCAAACACTCTGGTTCAAGTGGCCGCTCGTTGGATGGGGCATTGGTGTGTTTTTTCATGCCTTAGGAGTCTTTGCTTTCACCGGACGATCATCAATCAAAGCACGGATGATCCAAAAGGAGATGCATAAAGAAACGTTTAAGGAGTAGTGATTCCAAAAAAAAACCTAAAAGCACAGGCTTGCCTTAACTGTGTTCAGGGGAACGCTATTGACTGGTCGTATCGCTTTTTTTTGTTTCGCTCATAGTTAAAAGCTAAATTGAGCGTTTTACATTTTGGACAAAATGGATTTAACAACAATTCCAAGGAACCCTACCAAAACTACTTAATGAAGGAGGCAGTATGACGGGAAGGGAAATTACCAAAATGGCCTTTGAGCTCCAAAAACCACCCAGAATACCGGTGACGATCATCGGAGGTGGCTCATGGTATGTCCATCAGGCGAAGACAACTTTCGCAATGATCAAGGCGCATCCTGAACGGATCGCCGAAATTTATGTGAACGCATTCCATAAAATCGGGCATGATCTATTCTGGACCGGGACCAATTTTATCAATTATCCCATAAGCTTTTTGGGCTGCCCCATAGAAGACAACTCTTCCGACGGTCCCGCCTTGACGGCAACGGTTATGCGGAGTCTAGACGATCTTGATTCCCTCGAGTTAGAACGTTTAACAAAAAATCCGGTTATGCAAGGCATAGTTGAATCACAGAAGCGCATCGCGGATGCCATAGGCAAGGAAGCTTTCACCATGCCGACCCAATGGGCGCCGTTTACTTTTGCCGCCCGTCTTCTGGGAACCGAGGCGCTCATGCTGGCAACCATGGAGGACCCCGATAGGCTCATGGGATTGCTCGAGTTTTCCACGGAAGCCATCTGGTCGATCCTCGATCCGATCCTGGCGCACGAGGACATATTGGGCGCCAACCTCTCCGACCCTGTCGCCTCCGGAGACCTCATTTCCCCCAGCACGTTCCGGCGTTTCGTCGCGCCGTTTTTGAAGACGCTCGTTGATCGGATCAAGGCGAAAAAAAAATATGCCATGGTCCACATCTGCGGGAACACTTCTCCTATCCTTACGGACATCGTCGATATCGGCCCCCACTGCTTCAGTCTGGAGAACAGTGTTGACCTTAGGCATGCCAGAAAAATTCTTGGCGGTAAGGTTTGTGTCGCCGGCAATGTGTCGCCTACCGGCACCTTTCTAAGCGGGCGCCCGGAGCAGGTTGTCGAAGAGGCACAAGCTTGTATAGAAGCCTGGGGGTCGGACGGCGGTTATATTTTGACGTTGGGTTGCGATTTTCCAAAAACGGTCCCTGAGGAGAATGTTTTGGCCTTGATGTCTTTGAAGGAGACCTAGCCAGGGTGGCTAATCAGTACCGAAAACCTGCTCTTAGGGGAAAAGCCTGTCACTCTTTGTTGGGGTCGGAAATAATTGGCGTTGCCTTCCCCTGATAAAGGCACCAAGCCGGAGTAAATATCAATGACGATTCTTAATCACTACGCCAAAGAAAAACAGCGTTTTCTTGAAAACTGCACACAATGTGGGATTTGTGCGGAGGAATGTCCGATCTTACCCTATACTGATATCAGTGAGGTTTCCTTCCAAAATATTCAGGAAGGAGTATTTGCTTTCATGGAAAGCGGGGTTCCAAGTCACCAGGCGTATACAAAGGCATTTGCCTGCATGGAATGCTTTAAATGTACGGCTGGTACATGCCCTGAGAACCTTAACCCAATGCTGATAAATGAAC
>CAZWGD010000004.1:0-24122 GCA_964633235.1 uncultured Desulfobacteraceae bacterium
ACGACGCTACCGGGCTGTTGCGCCGGCTCCCCGCTTGAGGCTTGCCTGAATAAGCGTCTCGAATGTATGTCGTTGTGTAAAGCATCCATGCATACCTGACCGAATGTCGCCATTGGGGATGCAGCGGTCTATACGTGCGGCACCGGCAAACCCGGAGGGAGAACTATGAAGCTAAAGCAGAAACTCGACAATCGTGAGTTCATCGTCCTCGCGGAGATGGAACCGCCCAAAGGTGTGGATGTGTCCACGATGGCAAACAATGCAAAACGGGTCAAAGGTGACGTGGATGCTTTTGTAGTACCGGAAATGAGCAATGCCGTCATGCGCATGAGTTCCCTGGGCGGAGCCATGATCCTGCAATCCATGGGCATGGAAACGGTCATGCAGGTCAACTGTCGGGACCGGAACCGGATTGCGCTCCAGGCGGATCTTCTGGCGGCCAACGGATGCGGTATCCATAATGTCATGGCGGTGACGGGTGAAGAGCCGAGCTTCGGTGATCACCACCAGGCCAGATCCGTATACGACATCGACCTGTATGAATTGCTGAAGGTGATCCGGGGGTTGACCAATGGAAGGGATATGGCCGGTATCGAACTGAAGGGATCACCTGATTTTCTGGCGGGGACCACTACCAGCGTCGGCGGCAAGGGCATATCGCCCGAGGTGGAATGGGAAGAGATCAATAAAAAGATAGACGCCGGGGCTGAATTTTTAATCACACCTCCCATCTTTGACCTGGCCGCCATACAACCTTTTCTTAAAAGGATAAAACTGGAGGAGGTAAAGGTGATTCCCACGGTTATGCTGCTCAAATCCTTGGGAATGGCCCGTTACATGTCCAGGAATGTCACCCACGTGTATATTCCCGATGACCTGATCAAGCGGCTGCAGGAGGCCGCCGACAAAAAAAGGGAATGCGTCCGCGTCGCCTCCGAGCTGATCGGGGCTTTGAAAGCGGAGGGGCTCAGCGGCGTTTTACTGGTCACCATCGGTTGGGAGCATATGCTGCCGCAGATGCTTAGGGCTCACGCAAAAATAACTTAACATTCTAAGCGCCCAATCATCTCACTCAGCGGCGTTGCGAAAATACGGAATATGCCTGATATTCCTTAATTTTTGCGCCTTGCTGAGCGAGCGTTTGAGCACTTACAATCTGTTAATTTATTTTTGCGCGAATCCTTAGCGGTCTGACATCGATTTAACCACCATAACCACCTGGAGGGACAATATGCCAGCTGAGAAAGGCGAGAAAACGGTTTGCGGATCCGTAATGGTAGTGGGCGGCGGGATCGCCGGAATGCAGTCCGCCCTGGATATCGCCAATAGCGGATATTTCGTATATCTGGTTGAGAAATCATCGGCCATTGGAGGGTTGATGTCCCAGTTGGACAAGACCTTTCCCACCAACGACTGTGCCATGTGAATCATTTCACCGAAACTGGTCGAGGTCGGCCGGCATCTGAATATCGAACTGCTAACCAATACCGAAGTGCTGGACCTTGAGGGGGAATCGGGCAATTTTACGGCCAACATCCGGCAGAAACCGCGTTTCGTGGATCTGGCCAAATGCACCAGCTGTGGGGAATGCACCCAGGTATGTCCCATTTCGGTCAGCGACGACTATAACCAGGGGCTTGCCCGCAGAAAGGCCATCTACAAACAGTACGCCCAGGCCATTCCCGGTGCCTTTGCCATTGACAAAAAAGGCACCGCGCCCTGTCGTTCCGCCTGTCCCGCCCATGTAAGCGTACAGGGGTATATCGCCTTGACCGCGCAGGGCAAATATGAGGAAGCCTTGGCGCTTTTCAAGAAAGATCACCCCTTTCCCGGTGTATGCGGCCGTGTATGCCATCATCCCTGCGAGGGGGAGTGCAGCCGCAACGACCTGGATCAACCCCTTGCCATTATGCACCTGCACCGTTTTCTGAGTGATCGGGACATCTCCGGCAAGCATCCCTTCATTCCAGAGAAAAAACCACCCAGGGATGCAAACGTCGCCATCATCGGTGCCGGACCGGCCGGTTTGACCTGCGCCTACTTTCTGGCCATCGAGGGGTATCAGGTGACCGTTTTTGAAAAACTGCCGGTCCTGGGCGGCATGCTCACCGTGGGCATCCCGTCATACCGGCTTCCCAGGGATATCATCGATGCTGAAATCCAGGTGATCAAGGACCTGGGTGTGCGCTTCAAAACCGGGGTGGAAATCGGCAAGGATATCACCGTCGCCCAGCTGAGGGACGAGGGCTTTAAGGCCTTTTTCATGGGCATCGGCTCACATGAGTGCAAGCTCCTGGGAATCGAAGGCGAAGACCTCGAGGGTGTCTACCCGGGGGTCGAATTCTTGAGGGAGGTCAATCTCGGACGGCGTATCTCTCTGGGAGACCGGGTGGCGGTCATCGGTGGGGGCAACGTTGCCATGGACTCGGTGCGTACGGCTCTGCGAACCGGATCATCCCGCCCTTTCATTCTTTACCGCCGCAGCGAAGCGGAGATGCCGGCCAATCAGGAAGAGATCGAGGAGTGCCGGGAAGAGGGAATCGAGATCATGACCCTGACCAACCCCGTGCGCATCCTCTCGGAACAGGGGAAGGTCACCGCCGTGGAATGTGTACGTATGGAGTTGGGAGAGCCGGACGACAGCGGCCGCCGGAGGCCGGTACCTATTGCCGGTTCGGAATTCAGCATCCCCGTTGACGCGGTCATTCCGGCTATCGGACAGGAGTCGGACTGGGCCTGCCTTACCGAAGAGTGCGCCTGCACGTTGAGCGACTGGGGGACCTTGGAAGTGGATCCGGTAACCATGCAGACCGAAGATCCGGATATCTTCTCCGGTGGCGATGCCGTCAGCGGGCCGGCCACCGTGGTGGAAGCCATCGGCGCCGGGAAGGAGGCGGCCATATCCATTGACCGGTTTATCCGCGGTGAGAATCTTCATCATGGGCGCGGAGACGACTGGGCCGGGGTTAAGGATGTTTCCCTTGAGGGACGCCGGCTGATATCCAAGACGCCCATGCGCTGCCTGGACCCCCAAATCCGGATCGGCAATTTTAACGAAGTCCAGCTTGGGTTTGACGAAGACGATTCCCGGCGGGAGGCCGGCCGGTGCCTGGAGTGTGGGATCTGTTCCGAATGCTACCAGTGTGTGGACGCCTGCCTGGCCGAGGCCGTCATCCACGATCAGCAAACCCTGGAGAAAAAGGTGAACATCGGTTCCGTTGTTTTGTGCCCCGGAAGCGAACCCTTCGATCCAGGTGACCTGGAAGCCTTTTATCACTACAAAAGCAACCCCAACGTTCTGACCAGCCTCGAGTTTGAACGGATTCTCAGCGCCTCGGGGCCCACCTTGGGGCATCTCGTGCGGCCGTCCGATGAAAAAGAGCCCCAAAAAATCGCCTGGCTGCAGTGCATCGGGTCACGGGATACCAACCGGTGCGGCAACGGCTACTGCAGCTCGGTATGCTGCATGTACGCCGTCAAGGATGCCATGATCGCCAAGGAGCATGCCTCCGGAGATCTGGACTGCGCCATTTTCAACATGGACATACGCACATTCGGCAAGGATTACGAGAAGTACTACACCCGGGCCAAAGAGAAAGCGGGTGTGCGCTTCGTCAAGGCGCGTATTCACACCATCGATGAGATCGGTGCGGATAAGTCCCTTCACATTCGATATTCGGATTCCTCGGGCAAGATGAAGGAAGAGACCTTCGATATGGTGGTGCTCTCCGTGGGACTTCAGATCCCGGAAGGGGTGACCGCTCTGGCCGAACGGTTAGGGATCGAAACCGATGCCTATCGCTTTGCCGTCAGCGACCCCCTGGCACCTGTGGAGACATCGCGTCCCGGGGTTTACGCCGGGGGGGTGTTTCAGGAACCCAAGGACATTCCCGGCTCCGTGACTGAAGCCAGCGCTGCCGCCTGCCTGGCCGGCAGAGAATTGAGCAGCCAGCGCCACAGTCTTGCCCGGAGCGTGGATCTGCCCGACGAAATCGACGTCAGCGGAGAGGAGCCGAGGATCGGTGTGTTTGTCTGCAACTGCGGCATCAATATCTCCGGGGTGGTGGATGTCGCCCAGGTGGAAGACTATGCGCGAACGCTGCCCCATGTCGTCTATTCCGGGCAGAACCTGTTTACCTGTTCGGAAGATTCCCAGCAGCAGATGAAGGAGATCATCAAAGAGCAGCGGCTCAACCGGGTGGTTGTGGCGGCCTGTACCCCCAAAACCCATGAAGGCATTTTCATGGACACCCTGACGGCCTCCGGACTGAACAAGTACCTCTTTGAAATGGCCAATATCAGAAACCAGGGTTCGTGGGTGCACACGGAGAGCCCCAAAGAGGCCACCGAAAAGGCCAAATTCCTGGTACGTTTGGCGGCGGCCCGGGCAACGGTTCTTCATCCACTCCAGGAGAAAGAAATCCCCGTCAACCAGCGCGCCCTGGTCATCGGAGGCGGTGTGGCCGGTATGAATGCGGCCCTGGGACTGGCGGACCAGGGTTTTGAAACCGTGCTCATTGAAAAGGAAGAACGGTTGGGGGGCATGGCCAATCACCTCACGGCGACCATCGAGGGGGCCGACGTGGGTGAATATGTGCAAAACCTGGTGCAGAAGGTTGGTGCCCATGCAAAGATCCAGGTGCTCACCCGTTCCCTGATTGTCGGTTTTTCCGGTTTCAAGGGAAATTTTACCACGGAGGTGCTGGTGGGGCCCGGCATGTATGAGCGCAAGATCGATCATGGTGTCGTCATTCTGGCCACGGGAGCGGTGGAGTACACCCCCAGGGAATATCTCTACGGTGAAAACCCACGGGTGGTGACCCAACTTGAGTTCTCACGCCGGCTCAGGGAAAAGGGCGCCGATGACCTGGATCAGGTGGTGATGATCCAGTGCGTGGGCTCGAGAAACGAAGATAATCCCAACTGCTCCCGGGTCTGTTGCCAGAATGCCGTGAAAAATGCCCTCCACCTCAAAGAGATGAATCCGGAAACACAGATTTTTGTTTTATACCGGGATATGCGCACATACGGCCTGCTGGAGGACTATTACACCGAAGCCCGGCGGCAGGGGGTGATGTTTTTCCGCTATGACCCCGATGACCCTCCGCTGGCCGAAAACCTGGATGGCGGTGTGGCCGTGACCTTTAAAGACCACGTGCTGGAGCGGTCGTTGAAGGTGTCGGCCGACTTTCTGGTCCTGAGTGCCGGCATGGTGGCGACGGATACGGAGGAACTGGCCTCCATCGTCAAGTTGGCCCGAACCGCCGAGGGGCATTTCATGGAGGCGCATGTGAAATTGAGACCGGTGGATATGGCCACGGATGGCATTTATCTCTGCGGAACCGCACACAGTCCCAAGCTGCTTTCCGAAACCATTGCCCAGGCTTATGCGGCGGTTTCAAGAGCCACCACGCTGCTCTCCCAACCGCACCTGACCCTATCGGCAGTGACCGCCTCGGTGGAATCGGAGCGGTGTGCCTCGTGTCTTATCTGTGTGCGCTCCTGCCCCTATGATGTGCCCAAAATCAACGAAGAAGGCGTCAGCCAGATTGATGCGGCCCTGTGTCACGGTTGTGGTATCTGTGCGGCCGAGTGTCCGGCCAAGGCGATTGAACTCAACTGGTACGAGGATGATCAGATCATGTGCAAGCTCGAGGCGGTGCTTGAAGCGGCCGTTTGAGGGCAGCGCACCCGGACTTCCCTGAAGGTCCAAATGAACCCGCTAACTCCCGGAGAAGCCTGATAAAGGGAGAAGCTGAATCAGGGGAAAAAGCTGAATCAAGGAGGAATAATGGCAACGGATTTTGAGCCCATCATCATCGCATTCTGCTGTAATTTCTGAGGGTATACGGCTGCGGACCTGGCAGGTTCCATGCGGTTGCAGTACCCCACCACCATTAAAATTATCCGGGTACCCTGTACGGGAAAGGTTGACCTGCTGCATATTCTGCGCGCCTTTGAAAAGGGTGCCGACGGTGTTTATGTGGTTGGCTGCCTTGAAGGTGACTGCCATTTTAACAGCGGCAACTTCCGGGCCCGCAAACGGGTAAAGGAGGCTCAAAGGATTTTAGATGCCATCGGCATTCAAGGGGAGAGGGCCCGGATGTATAACCTGTCTTCAAGCGAGGGTCCGCGGTTCGCCGAGTATGCCCTGGAAATGGACGCCAGGATCCGTAAGCTGGGTCCCAACCCCATGAAACAGGCTAAGCGCAAAGCCGCCTGATAAGGCCGAAACCGACAGGTTCAAAACAGCCGGATTGAAGCACCGCAAATAGATTTCATTTTTTTCGTTTTCAGCGTCACAAAAGGAGGGCAGTTCTAATGATTGTTGCCGATAGAAAGCCGATTGAGGAGATCATAGATGAAATAAAAAACCATGCCCATATCCTCATTCTCGGCTGCAACGAGTGCGTAACCGTTTGCGAGGCGGGAGGCAAAAAGGAGGTGGGGGTTCTGGCCTCGGCCCTGAGAATGAATTTTCTTACCCAGGGCAGGGAAGTCAAAATTGATGAGATTACCCTGGAAAGGCAGTGCGACCATGAATATTTAGAGGAGATTCGCGACGTGATCGACCGGTATGATGCCGTGGTATCCCTGGCCTGCGGCGTCGGCGTCCAGTTCATGGCTGAAAAGTATCGCGCTACGCCGGTGTATCCCGGGGTGAACACCTGCTTCATGGGCGCCACCGAAGAGCGGGGGTTATGGACGGAAAGATGTCAGGGATGCGGGCAATGCATCCTGGCGCGCACTGGAGGGATCTGTCCGGTTTCCAGGTGTGCCAAGCGGCTTTTCAACGGCCCCTGCGGCGGATCGACCCAGGGAAAGTGCGAAGTGAGCAAGGAGACGATTTGCGCCTGGCAACTGATCATCGAACGTCTGGATGCGCTGGGCAGGATGGATGACTACGAAAGAATCAGCCCCATTAAGGACTGGTCCACCGACAGGGCCGGCGGACCCCGAAAAGTGGTCAGGGAGGATGTACAGCCATGAAAACCAAGACACCGAGCAGACTTGAAAAAACCCTGGCCGCCGGACATCTGGCCGTCACATCGGAATGCGGTCCGCCCCGCGGCAGCGAACCGGAGGTGATTGTCAAGAAGGCCGAACTGATCAAGGATTACGTGGATGCCGTCAATATCACCGATAACCAGACCTCGGTTACCCGTATGTGCAGCCTGGCCGCCTGCATCCGGCTCAAGCTCCTGGGGCTGGATCCGGTCCTCCAGATGGTGACCAGGGACCGGAACCGCATCGCCCTGCAGAGCGACATTCTGGGTGCGGCTTCCTTCGACATCTACAACATCCTGTGTTTGTCAGGAGACCACCAGAGCTTTGGAGACTGCCCCCAGGGCCAGAATGTGCATGACATCGACTCCATGCAGCTGGCGCAAACGGTCCGGTTGATGCGGGATGAAGGCAAATTCCTGGGCGGAGACGATATCAAACGTCCCCCGCAAATGTTCGTGGGGGCGGCCGCCAATCCCTTTGCAGACCCTTTCGAGATACGTGTCCCTCGCCTGGCCAAAAAGGTCGCCGCCGGTGCTGAGTTCATCCAGACCCAGTGTATTTATAATCTCGATAAATTCGAGGAGTGGATGAAAATGGTCGTGGACCGGGGCCTACATGAAAAAATCTACATTCTTGCCGGCATGACGCCCATGAAATCGGCCGGCATGGCACGGTATATGAAAAATAGGGTCCCGGGAATGGATGTACCCGATGAAGTGGTCAAACGCCTGACCGGCACTCCCAAGGAAAAACAGGCCCAAGAGGGAATCGATATCTGCGTAGAGGCCATGCAGCGCCTCAAAGAGGTGGAGGGTGTCAGGGGCTTCCACGTCATGGCCATAGAATGGGAAGAAAAAGTGCCTGAAATTGTTGAGCGGGTGGGGCTTTATCCCCGACCGGAGGCGGCATGATCCCCAACAGGGCACGGTAGCCGTGCCGGGACGGTCGCAACCCGGATCAAAAGACACCGGATTTTGAACGAGCGCAAGTATACCCAAAAACCCAGTCCAAAGAAGGGAGGATCCAATGAGTGATAAAAAAAGAATCCTGGTGGTTGATGACGAGCCCGATTTCTGCTCCATCGTTCAGGGGCAGCTGGAAAAAGAAGGATTTGAAGTGGAAGTGGCCTATAACGGCGTGGAGGGGATTGAAAAGGTTCAGGCCAATCCGCCGGATATCATTGTACTGGATGTGATGATGCCGGAAAAAGACGGCTATGAGATGTGTGCGGACCTGAAAGCCGACGAAAAATACGTGGATATTCCCGTTATTCTGCTAACCGCTGTCGCTTCCCATGTTACTTCCACGCGCTATACCCACGCCGATGGCATGAGCACCGAAGCCGATGATTATATCGCCAAACCGGCCTCGGCGGAAGAGATTACCGACAGCGTAAAGCGTCTTCTGGATATGGCCTGATCACGGTATTATTAAGACGGAAAAAGGTTTTCTAGAACATGAGGGGGACGCATGGCATCCCGGATGATGGAGATTAACCACAAACCGGAAAACACATAAATATGGTCGTATGCCATGAAAGTTTACTGCATTCTCGGCGATGAACGGGCCTTTCGAACCAAATCACCGTCAATGTTTAGCGCGGTGATGAAAAAGGTCGGCATCCGGGCCGCCTACGTACCGTTCAAGGTGGTGCCGGAGCAGATCGGAGAGGCCGTTCAAAGCCTTCGGGCTTCGAATATCGCCGGTGCCAATGTGACCGTTCCGTATAAAGAGAAAGTGATTCCCTATCTGGACATTTTGTCCGAGGGGGCCAATATTATCGGCGCTATCAATACGATCGTCTGCACCGGCGAGACGCTAAAGGGATACAATACCAACGCCATCGGCATTATGGATGCACTTTCCGAATCCGGGTTTGAAGCCGAGGGAAAATCAGCGCTGATTCTGGGCACCGGGGGTGCGGCCATGGCAGCGGCTTTTATCTTCAACTGGCTGCGCACCGAGACCATTTACATATCCGGACGCAGCGAATCGAAGGGCCAAAAGCTCGTACGCCGTTTCGGTGGCGAATCGGTGCCCCTGAGCAGCCTTGCGGACAACCCCCCACCGGTGCATATTGTGATCAACGCCACATCGGTCTCCAGCACGGACGAATCGCCGGAGATGTCGGATCTGGCGGATAAACTGGAGCTGTCGGGCTGCGAGCTGATCCTGGACCTGAACTACGGCAAAACCGATAACTTCTGGCGGAAACGGGCGGAAACCAGGGGGATCCGGTTTATGGACGGCCTTTCCCCCCTGGCTTATCAGGCTCGGCGAACCTTTGCCCTGTGGACCGGACTACAGGTGCCGCCGGAGGAGTTTTTAAAAGCGCTGGATGAATCTAAGGATTGATGATTTCGTATAAAGGTCAATTCCGACGACTTGCTTGGCCTAATCCATTGAATCATTAAGGGCGAATTTACCGATTTTAACGTTTTCCGAAATCATCAGGGATGAGGAAAAAACACGTTTTAATGATTTGCGCGAGCCCTAAGCTGAAGCCAGCGGAAGCAGCACCGTAAACGTACTGCCCTTTCCCGCCTCGCTCTCCACGTCGATGATGCCGCCCAGTGATTCCACCAACCCCTTGACAATCGGCAGCCCAAGACCGGTACCGGTGATATAGCGTGTCTTGTCATCTTTGACCCGGTAGAAGCGTTCGAATATTTTGTGCATATATTTGTCCGCGATCCCGAATCCATTGTCGATCACTTTCACCCGCGCATTGATACCGGCCAGATCTATGACCACCCGAATACTTCCGCCCTCCTGGGTGTAGTTGATGGCGTTGGTGATGAGATTTCCAAATATGCTTTCGATGGCAATAGGATCCGCGGAAAGCCTGGGTAGGGGGTTTTGGGGTGGCGCCAGGGTTAAGGACTGGTGCTTATTTGCGGCCTTTGTTTCCAGGAAGTCAATGATGCTTTTAAGAATCTCTTCAAGGTGCACCGGCTGGGGTTCATGGCAAATCAATCCCTCCTCGATGCGGGAGAGGTCTAAAAGGTCGCCGATGAGTGAAATCAAGCCCTTGGTTTTGTCCTTGGCCCGGGAGAGAAGGTGATGGTCATCGAGGTCGGTTTCCCCCACCATGTCCTTAATCACCAGGGCCAGTTGTTCATGGATGGTTGATAGGGGTGAACGGAGTTCGTGGGAGACTTTGGCCACGAATTCCGACTTCAGACGATCCAGCATCTTCATGTCCGAGATGTCCGCAAAATTGACTACCGCACCCAGACACTCCCGTTTTTCCCCTAGAACCGGCTGCGCTCGCACCAGAAAGAAGCGCTCCCCGGAAATTTGCAGCTCCTGATCCGGGATATCGTCATAGTCAACGTGTTTGCCGGTTGAGATCTCCCTGATCAGGCGGCACAAGTCGGTGTCCGGAACGTAATCCTCGATAGCCGAACCCGGTTCCACGGTGTTGCTTCCCCCCACATAGTCCCGAAATGCGGGGTTCATCAACACCACGTTGCCATCCGTATTGGTGACCAACACTCCGTTGGGAAGCGATTTTACAATGGTATGCAGTCTGCTTTTTTCGGTGTCAAGATCGGACAAGGTTCTTTTTCTTTCCATCGCCAGCTTTTCAGTTTCCCTGGCGATCAACACCCTGTCCGCGGCGCGCTTGGCCGTGATGCGCATTTGATCCGGTTCGAAAGGTTTGGCGATGAAATCGTAAGCCCCTTTTTTCATGGCATCGATGGCCGTTTCAACGGTGGCAAAACCGGTAACCACGATCACCTTGATGGAGCTGTCCCTCTCCATGATATGTTCAAGAACCTCCATGCCCTCCATACCCGGCATCTTCAGATCGAGAAATACGATGGCGATCTTGTCCTCGGATAGAATCTCCAGGGCTTCCAGACCTCTGGAGGCCGTTACCACCTGAAAGCCCATGCGTTTTAAAATCCGTTCAGATCCGTCCCGAATATCTCTTTCATCATCCACCACCAGTATGCGGATGGTGTTAAGTATCTTCTCCACGGTTGCCTCCTTCACTGGCTTTTGTCTTTAGGGGGAGTTCGATACTGAACACCGCACCTCTGTCGGGATTGTTGTCGGCGTAAATATGACCGCCATGATTTTCAACTATGCTGTACGCCAGACTGAGTCCCAGCCCGGTGCCGTCACCCTCTTCTTTTGTGGTGAAAAAGGGATCGAAGATATGGGGCAGGATATCGGCGGGTATGCCCGGACCGGTATCCGATATTTCGATGCAGATCCATTCCCTGCCTGGAGGCCGGTGACTTCTTACGGTCAGTTTCCCCTCACCGCCCATGGCCTGGGCGGCGTTTAAAATAATATTCATCAGAATATGGCCGAGTTGCTGTACGTCCACCGGGACCGGCGGAATTGACGGTGAAAGGTCTTTATTAATCTTGATATTGTGAAAAAGGATTTGGTTTTCAAGCAGGAACAAGGTTCTCGAAATCGCTCGATTAATATCGTGCGGCTGAATGAAATGGCGGGTCTGGCGGGAAAATTCAAGCAGCTCCTTGACCGTATCGCGGCAGCGTTCCGCATCGGTTAAAATACGGTGGAGGTCCTCCTGAATCTCCGTTTCAAGTTCGTACTCCTCCAGGATCAGCTTGGTAAAAAGGGTGATTCCTCCCAGGGGATTGTTGAGCTGATGGGCGACACCGGCGGCCAGTTTTCCCAAAGACGACATCTTTTCGGCCTGCAAAAGCTGCATCTGGATTCTCTCCAGCTCTTTTTCGATGCGCAGCTTGTTGCGCAGATCACGAAAGAACCCGATGGTGCTTACCTCCTCACCGCGATCGTAAATAATGGATGCGCTCAGGGCAATGGGAATGCGGTTTTTATCCTTATCCAGGACTTCGACGCGGTACGACCTTAACTTGCCCCTGCCGTCGGGGGTATGGCTTCTCAACCTGCGCATGACCTCGAACTGTTGCTGATCGGGATAAATGTCATGGATGGTCATGTGGGCCCGTACCTCTTCGGCCGTGTAGCCGAACACCTGTTCAGCCGCTTCATTAAAAATCAGAATGCGGCCGCTCATGTCCGCCGCAATGACACCATCGGCCACGCTAAGCAACAGGTTTTGCAAGAATACGTTGGCCTGCCGTATTTTATCTTCAATCGCACTTCTGCTGGGAAAGCTCATGTCCATGCTGACGATGGCCTCGATACGGTCATCTTTGAAAATTGGATAGGCATAGTAGCAGGGCATGCTGTTGAAATCCGGTGATCTTTCCTGTTGGGGGCGTAATGCCGGTTGGCCGAACTCAATGACTTCCAGGGCTGCGCAGTTGACGCAGGGAGACTCGCGATGATAGTAGACTGCATAGCAGTACCGGCCGATGGTGGTCTCATCGGCGGCGGGACCCGGTGATGAGCTGGCTGCTAAAATTTTGAAATCAGGCGAGACGACGATCATTCTTTTGCGGAAAGCATCGACGGCTTTCAATAAATAATTTTTTTCCGTTTCGGTGCGCATTGATCTCGTACTAGGGCCTGTGAAGTAATCGGTTGGGTGCAGTAAGGGTTACGGGCATTTTCAATCCTGCCAAATAACGGGCTGCTGCATCTCGTACCAATCGGCGGCGGGCGGTCCGTAAACGGTTTCGAGCTTGGCCCGCTTAAGCTTCATGGTGGGGGTTAGAAAGCCGTTTTCAGGCAGCCATTCATCCTTGACCACCACCATGAACGCCAGCCGCTCATGGTGTGGAAAGGCGCTGTTAACGGTATCCAGGTGTGCCTGCAGTTCGCCTTGAACCACCTCCCGCTGCCCCTCCCGGACGGCGGCCCGGGCATCCTCCGACAGCATCACCACGGCGTGAGGTTGCGGGTATCCGCTTCCGGTCACACAACAGGCTTCGATGCGCGGATGATTGGCCAGAGAATTTTCAAGGGGGGCCGGGGCCACATACTTTCCTTTGGAGGTCTTGAACAGCTCTTTCACCCGTCCGGTTATTTTCAGGCGGTTCATGTCGTCGATTTCACCCAGGTCGCCGGTGATAAGGAAGCCGTCTTCCGTGAAAGCGTTCCGGGTTTCCTCGGGCATTTTGAAGTAACCGGTCATGTTCCCGGGGCTCTTTACCAGGACCTCCCCCGCCTCACTGATCTTGTGCCGGACGTCCGGGTAAGGAGGTCCCACATAACCGGGACGTGCCTCTCCAGGTTTGGTGCAGTGGGAATAAGCGAAGTTTTCGGTCATGGCGTAGCCTTCCAGCAGCTCCAGTCCCAGGTCGCGGTACCAGGCGATAACCTCCTTGGGGATGGGTGCGGAGCCTGAACCGGCGAAGCGCACACAGTCCAAGCCCAACTGGGTCAGGATCTTTTTTTTGACGATGCCTTTGAGAATCGGAATTTTAAGCAGCAGATCGAGTTTTTTGGGGGGCATCTTCTGAAAGACGCCCAGCTGAAATTTAAGCCACAGTCTGGGGACCGAGATGAAGAGCGTGGGACGGGCCCGCCGAAGATCCTGCAGGAAGGTGTCCAGGCTTTCGGCGAAAAAGAGCTGAAATCCGGCGTAAAATGCGTGTGATTCCGTAACCCAGCGTTCGAAGACATGCGAGAGCGGCAGGTAGGATAACACGCGGTCCTTATGGTGAGTCTTAAGATACTCGGAGATACCCTTGGCGCTTTGAAACATGGCCTCAAAGGTAATCATGGCCCCCTTGGGTTTCCCCGTACTACCGGAGGTGTAGATGATCGTCGCCGTTTCATCGGGGTCTCGCCGGGCCGGATTTTCCAGGGGCTCATGAGCGGCGATCAGATCTTCCCAGCGATCATAGTCCCCTTCGGGCGCCAGGGGGAGGGCCATCATGGGCAGATCGGCGGGTACACCGACCTTCATCTCTTCCCATACGGGATCCAGTTTGCCTACCAGGAGCAGCTTGGACTCGGAATGTTCCAGGGTATAGCCCACAATATCGGCCGTCAGAATCGGAAAAATGGGAATGGTGACGTGCCCGGCCATCCAGATGGCCAGATCGGCCATAATCCAGTGGGCACTGTTTTTCGAGCACAGGGCGATGTGACTGCACTCGGGAAGGTCAAGGCTTTTCAAATAGCTCGCCAGGCGCCGGGCTTCCCCGACGGCCTCCTTCCAGGTCCAGGTTTTAATGTTCGCATCCCCCCCGCCCATGGGCTGGGTAAAAACCATGCGATCCGGTGCGTTTTTTTCCCAGAAATAGACACACTCCAACAGGTTTTTGCATGCGGCAATGGATTCCATGGTTTTCCTCCTCTTCATGTGAGCGCTTAGGTTTGGATCGGCAGGTCGGCTGTCATTTTCTTCAAACCCCATCTTATGGACACCGGCTGTTTGCACCAACGCTTTTTACTCCGGGCCACAAGGTCGGCGGTTCCAACCGGCTGTAGCCCATGGCTGTATGGTGTTGCGGTTGTTCTTTTCGGTTTGTCAGGGTCAGACTTCATATGGTCTTTCAGATGACGTTTTTGGACGGTGTTGTCAGGTGCTTCCCCTCGACAAGGTACACACAGTACGCCTTTCTATGGGAAGCTCCTTCCAGCCTTGCCAAAGACATGATCCGAAAGCCGCTAGAACCGGCGGGGCACCGTTTCTCAACAGGATTCGTATATTATGGAAAGGGGAGGTTGTCAACCGAATGGATGCTCTATCGATTGATGCTGATGGTCGGACATGTGGCCGATAGCGCCACCCGCACGACATTGGAGCCCAGAAAGGCTTTTTCAGCATCCCTTTCGGTGGAATGGTGGGCCATGATGATCAGGTCCGCATGCCGCCACCTTGCATATTTCAGGATTTCTACGTACGGGGTCCCTTCCCAAGATTCGAAGGCATACTCGGGGATGCCCTCCAGTTTCCCGCCATACCGCTTCTGCATTCTTTCCAGGGCAGCCTTGATATGGGCTTCAATGCCGACCTGGTCAATGGTAACGATGCCCTGGCTTTCGACGATGGGAAGCACATGAAAGATATGCAGTTTGGCCTTGTGGAAATGGGCCATTTGAGTGGCAAACTGAAAGGCCTGATCGGCTTGGCGGGAAAAATCGGTGGCAAAAACGACGTTGGAGAAGGTTACCCGCACCGACCGGGCAGCTTCAAAATGCTGGTACAGGTCGAATATTTTTGCAACCATGATTTCCGGGTCAAATGGTTTAAGCAGATAGTCCAGGGCGCCCATTTTCAAAGCTTCGACAGCAGTTTCTACGGTGGCATAGGCCGTCATCATGATTACCTTGACGTGGGGAAAGGATTTATGGGCGCTTCTTAATAGCTCCACACCGTCCATTCCCGGCATTTTGATGTCGGTAAGCATCAGGTGAAAGGGCTTTTCGGCCAGCTTGTCAAGGGCTTCCAGACCGGTGGCCGCCGTATCTACGGTATAGTTTTCATCTTCCAGCCACTCCCTCAAAGAATCCCGCAGGACCCGTTCGTCATCCACCACCAGAATGCTAAAATCCCTGCGGTCGGAAACCGCCGCCTCCGTCCAGACCTTGGGAACCTTATCAGAAACCACCATAACGGGACAGCGGGCCCGCTGGCTTACCCTTTCAAGACTGCTGCCGGCCATACCCCACCTGGCGGGCATGTCTTTGTCAAGGGCTCTTTCGTGGGGTCCCATGATGATTAAATCAACCGCCTTCCTGCGGGCGAAGCGCAATATCTCACTGTGGGGCATCCCGGGAACCACGGTGACGGTATAATCCTGTACGTCGAACCTTTGAAGCCTTGGCCTGTAAAAGCGGTGGATACCGGCTTCGATGTCGGCGACCTTTCCGGAGGGTATGAAATGTTCGATTTCCCCCCATCCATGTGATTCAATACCGCAGGCATGAAAAATGAATAATTCGGCCCGGCTCTGTTTTGCCAAGGCAAAGGCCGTATCCGCGGCGCGTTCACCGGTTTTGGTGGGGGATGCCACGAGCAGTATTTTTTTGAACATGGTTCCTCCTTTAGGCATTCTTCTCAACCGCCGGAAGGGCAATGGTAAACACACTTCCCTGCCCGGGACGGCTCTGGACATTGATGGTCCCCTTGTGCGTGTTGATGATTCCGTAAGCCATTGAGAGCCCGAGCCCAAGCCCTTTTCCCTCTTTCTTGGTGGAGTAGAAAGGCTCAAATATCTGGTTAAGATCTTCTTCGGCGATCCCGCACCCTATATCCGTCACTCTTATTTCCACCATACCCCGGGTGGAATCGAAGGTGCTGCCGATGGTCAGCTCACCCCCATTCGGCATGGCGTCGATGGCGTTGAAAATGAGGTTGATGACGCACTGCTGTATTTGATTAAAATCCCCCCAAACCGAGGGGATATCCATTTCCAGATCCGTTTTGATTTCAATATTTTGGAGCATGAGGTTGTGTTGGCTGAGCATGATACATTTTTCCAACAGCTCCGTCACGTTAACCTCACTGAATTGCAGCTTTGATTTTCTCGAAAAGGCCAGCAGACCAGACACAATCTGGGAGCACCGGTCGGCCTCGCTTTCCGTAAAGGTGAGGTATTTTTGAAACTTTTCCAGTTGTTGCCGGTCCAATGTCCCCCGGTTTACCATTTTGATCATCAGACGAAGGTAATTCAAGATTCCCGTGAGTGGATTGTTCAGTTCGTGGACCACGCTGGCGGAAAGCCTTCCCAAAGAGATCATTTTGTGTTCATGGAGCACCCGGGCCTGGTCTGCAAACTGCCGCTCCATTTTTCTTATCTCTCGCAGGTCTCTGAAAAAGGCCACCCTGCCGATTTCGACTCCTCGATTAAAGATGACGGTTGCCGACAGTTGAACCGGAATTTTGGCGCCGCTTTTGCTCATGAGGTTGGTCTCGTAAAGCAAAAGCCCGTTTTTTTCCCCGTTCTCGCTGGACAACAGGGCGTGGCTGATTTCTTCCACGGTGGCGCCGTCCGGAAACAGATCATTGAAGTCCAGTTTCCCCACCACCTCCACCGCAGTATAGCCAAGCAGCTTTTCAGCGCGATTGTTGAAGATAACGATGGTCCCGTTCTTGTCGGAAGCGGTGATGGCGTCGATGGATCCCTGGATGAGGTTGTGCTCAAACTCCATGCGTTTGATCAACTCGTTTTCCAGGCGCCTCACATCGCGCATATCCTTGAAGAAACCGACCGTGCCGACCTCTTTTCCCTCTTCCCGGAGCAAAGCGGCCGAGAGCAATATGGGTACACGCTGGCCGTGTTTGGTGAGCACATGCGACGTATAGTTGATCAAGCGGCCCGGGCCTCCGTATTCCGGCCCGTAGATCAGGTTCTTTATCTTGCCGGCTTCACCCTCGGAATAAAGCCGGGCTACATGAATCTCGGACAGGGCTTCCGCCTGGGTGTAGCCGTAAATGCGTTCGGCAGCCTCATTAAAAATGATGATATTTCCCCCGCGGTCTGCGGCAACGATGGCGTCCAGGGAACTCTGGATCAGGTTTTTCTGGAGGTTATGGGCGCTCCGCAAACGCCGTTCCATCTCTTTTCGGTGGGACTGGTCGATGATGATTCCCTGATAGCCGGTGACATGGTGGTTTTCGTCGATATGGGGATGCCCGGTCAGCAATACCGAGATAACGCTGCCGTCTTGGCGTTTAAATTCGGTTTCATAATCAATCACCTGACCATCCCTTTGAACGGTCTTTAAAAAACGCCGACGGTCCCGGGGGTTCACGTAAAGGTCTTTCTCGATATCGATCCGGCAGAACGCCTCCTTGCTCTTGTAGTGCAGCATGTCCAGAAGGGCCTCATTGGCATCCAGAAATTTACCTTCCCGGCTGGTGATGAACACGCCCCACTTCACCCTTTCAAATAATCTCCGATAGTCCGCTATGGAGGCGGTAAGCCTTTTTTCCCTTTCCTTTGCGGCGGTGATATCCCGGTATATACACATATGGGACAGGCTGTCGTCCGGGCGTTCAAGGGGCAGTTCGTATATTTCAAAGGTTTTATTCAAGTGATGGAAGGTGTGCTCCCACCGGAGGATTTCACCATCGAAGACTTCCTTGGCCCGGCACCAGGGACAGATCTGCCCACTGCAGGCAATCATCTGGTGGCATTTTTTGCCGACCCCTTCTCCAAAGATTTGAATGGCCGTACGGTTCATATACTCGATGGTATAATCCTTGTCGATGATATATACGCTGGCTTCCAGGGCGTCGAATATCGAGGCCAGCCGGCGGGTCTCCTTATCAATCATGATCTGCCCTACAAACTCATGGCGTGACTATTGTTTATGGCACTCGGCGCACATCACGGGACCGGCCTTTTGTTCCAGATGACATCCCTTGCACCTAAGATGGTAAACCCGCACCAGGGGCATGCGCCCGGTGTCCCCATCGGGCACATGGCATTCAGAGCATTCCTGATCCTCTGAAGAATCATCCTCCACAAGCTGCCCGTCTGCATAGACATGATGGCAAACTTGGCAGTCTTCAATCTCGGCCATGTCATTATGATCATCGTGCAAAAAACCGACGGCGGGCCGCATCTTTTTCTCGAAGGCGCTGTCATCGACCGCTTCAACATCTTCCTGCGAGTACACAGACAGCGTAGTGAATAAGAAAACAAGGAGTATGGCCAGCCAGGATAACATCATTGTGCGTTTCTTCATTGGGCATATTCCCCTATTTCCATACAGTTTACCGTTTAGCGCAGGTTTCACTGTGCGCTGGTTTGATCTCCGTTCAAGACGGGTTTTTCCATGGTCTGGTAGATGATATCCCCCAGAAAATGAAGCTCCATGTCGAGTCCGAAGTGATGAATAATATCCTCCAGGCCGCCGTGGCAGTTGTGGCAGGGCGCGATGACCACCTTAGCCCCCCGTGCCTTGGCCGCGAAGAGCTGTTCAGCTTTGATCTTATTGCCTTCAACACGCGTCATTTTAAACGGCGGCCCGCAGTTTATGACCCCGCCGCCGGCGCTGCAGCAGTAGTTGTGTTCGCGGTTGGGATGCATCTCTACAAGGGAATCGCAGGTGGCGTTAACCACGTATCGAGCCATTTCGTGCAGGCCTCTTCCCCGGACGATATTGCAGGGGTCATGAAAGGTAACGGGGTCTGCAAACTTGTCCGCAATCTTCAACCTGTCCGTTTTGACTAGCTCGTAATAGAATTCGATAGCGTGTATGACCGGTATGGGCGGCATTTTCCAGCCTAAAGTCCGGTTGCCCACATCATACACACTGCGGAAGGCATGCCCGCATTCTCCCATAACGATACGCTTGGCCTTCAGCCGCATGGCCGCCTCAAAATGAACCTTTTTCAGACGGGCCATTATTTCAAAATCTCCGCTGAACATACACATATCGCTGTTGTCCCAGCCAGGGGTGGCCGGCATGGTCCAGTCACAGCCGGCCGTATGCATGATCACAGCCGCTTGATAGATGAGCTGGGCCCGGAATTTGGGCTCGGGGCCGATAACGGAATAGAAAATATCGGCCCCCTCCTTTTCCAGGGGGATTCTTAGATCCTCAATTTCATCTTGGGCCTCTTCCTCCTGCCACTGTAGGGTGTCGATCCACTCATCCTCTTTCACCCACATCTGGTTTGAGCAGGCCGAATGGCTATGGGCGGTGTCCTGGATATACTGGGGGGTTGCCCCCAGTTTGTGGCAGATCCTTCTCACCGTCAGCATGATATAGGCGATGTCGATACCGAACGGGCAATACATCACGCAGCGGCGGCATAGATTGCATTCGGTATAGGAAATCCTGCTGGCCTGTTTGATGAACTCCGCATCGACGCGCCCGCCGTGCTTTTGTATTTCCCACAGGGTCTGCTTTACCTTGCCCGCAGGGGAAAAGCGGGGATCATTATCATGCGATAAGAAGTAATGGCAGGCCTCGCTGCAAAGTCCGCAATGGACACAGGTGTCCACATAAGTCCGGAGGCGGGCCCCGGTTTCGGTTTTAATCACCCGGTTAATGGTTTGTGCAATTATTTGCGGGGTAAGCTTGGCGACTCCCTTTTCAATACCGACATCAAGACCCTCTTTTTTTAAATCCGCGGCGGGTACCTCCATGTGGTTCTCTCCTTTGCCATGACCTTCCGGAACGGTTTTCCGGGCCGTGTTGCTGCTCCGGACGGATGTTTCTTTACACCTTCATCATTATGGATCCGTATCACGATATGCCGTTCGGTAAAAAAATCACCAATCTTTGACATGCCGAACAGCACCAAATTCCGAACCTATGTATCCCCGGGTAAAGGGGAAAAAGATCATGTGACTGAGGCGGGTGAAGGGGATGGCCGCCAGCATAATCTCCCCGGCCAGAATGTGGATAATACCCATGATGTTATACCCGATCCATTGATGCGAAGTCCAAAACCCGGTGATGAACGGCGCCGCCACAATGGCGAGGATGATATAATCGGAAACGGAGGTTAGATATTTAACCTCGGGAAGTACGATCCTTCTTACCAGAAAGAACACGGCTCCCAGAATGACGAGGATGGTCATGATATCCGCCGCCGTGTCCGATATGTACCACCAGCCGATATCCCAAGCCTCTTTTATGAGGATGACATGCGAAAACAGCAAGAGGGGCACCCCAAGCAGGCAGATATGAAAGGTGAAGGTTATGATGGTGAAGACCGGGTTTTTCTGCCATTTGACCGTTCCGAAGGGCGTCAGCCAATGCAGGATTGAACGCAAGCCGTAGTAAAAGCTCATGTAAGAAAACAGAACCGGCTCCTTCTTTTTGGCAAGCACCATCATAAAGATCAGCCTGTACAGACTGCCAAAGATAAAAATAGCGAAGGAGATCCACACCAAAGGTCCGCTGACGATTCGATAAAGATCATGCATGCTTACATCCCCCTAGCTCAGCTAATGATATCGGTGGTGGATAACACGTGTCGGATGTAGGTTCCGCTATGGCGGCCGCCTTCAATGGCCCTGATCAACACCTTTTTTCCATCGGGGCTGAAAACCGGATCCCAAAGGGCATCGTAGGCCGTTTTCAGCGGCCGTCCGTCGATAACCATGGTGTAGCACCCGTCCTTCTCCACCCGGGCGGCCACGTGTTTGGCGTCTCCACTGAAAACCGGCTGCCAGGCCATATCAAAGGTGTGGTCCCATATTCTACCGTCTACGGCTACGGTGTACTTTTCCGCTTCCTTGCCTACGCAGGCCACCCGTTTTCCATCGGGGCTGAAAAGGGGATCCCTAACCAGATCACCAAAGGTTCCCGACCAGGGGGTGCCGTCCAGCGCCACGGTCCAGCGGCCGAATTTGGGGGCAACGATGGCGGCGATGCGCTTTCCGTTCGGGCTGTAAATATGATGCCACAGTTGGGTAAAGCCAGCGTCCCACAGGGGGCTTCCATTGCGGGCCAGGGTCCATTTCCCTTTCAGCTTGACTGGGGCGGTCACGCTGTTATCCCCGGGGTTGAATTGCGGTTCCCATACGGATGCATAGGTTTGATTCCAGGGGACACCGTCTACGGCAATGGAGTAGTCGTACAGGGTAGTCCGGACCTCGGCGGCTACGTGCTTTGCGTCATGGCTGAATGTCGGTCCCCAGACATTCAGGAAATTGCGCTCCCAGGTCTTGCCGTCAACGGCAAGGGAATAGCATCCCTCCTGGAATTTGAAAATATCCCCCTCTTTAAAGGGGTCCGTAACCACAGCGGCGCCGGTGTGCTCGCCGTCCCTGCTGACGGTCAGGTTGTTCAGGTTTGAAAAACCGGTCGGCCAGGGTGTGTCATTTTTCACGGCAAAATACTCACCGTCGTTTTGAGCGGCCACGACGATATTGACCCCGTCTTGTCCAAACAGCTTGCACCATACATATTCAAAGCGGTTTTCCCACAGGCGGCCGTCTACGGCCACGGTCCACTCCCCTCCGTCGGACACGATCGCCGAGAGCCGGCCGTTCCATCCAAATTTCAAATCCCATATTTTGTCAAAGGTGTTTTCCCAAGGGGTGCCATTTTCACATACGCAAAATTCCTGGTCACCGGTCTTCACGATGGCGGCGATCTTTTCACCATCCGGGCTGACGTGGGGTTCTTCTACCCAAACGAATCGATCCCGCCACTTGCCGAGGTCTGAAATCGTTCTTTTTGTAATATCCCAGTCCCAGTTTTCGATGTCGGCCATATGACCTCCTTGATTGGTATCGACACCTGCTGATTAAGGTATTAACTTGCATTCACGGTTCAGCAAGAATGGATGTTGGGTGCATTAGATCTGAATGCGCGTTCCGGATGAAACAGATAATTTGTCAAAGCCACCTTCCCGATAGAGTAGATCAATCTGGATTTGTCAGCGAATTGATTCCACATATCTAATTTCGAAAAAAATAGCAAGGTGATGATGGGGGCGGTTCAGAGAAACCGCAGGCGGGATTAGATCTGGAATTGTGAAAAGCCGAAGACGATCCTTCTTATGAAACGCTAGCGATCGTTATGCTGTTGCGCATCTAGGCTAGAGTTTGTTATGATTCCCTGAAGAGCATCATTCCAAAAAAGGGGGCATGTATGCGGGTAACCGCCAGGGATGTAATGGCCACGCAGTTCCATACGCTTCTTCCCGACACGCCGGTCACCGAAGCCATCAAGATATTCAAGCACGCCAGCCGGGAAGAGGGCCGCAAAATTTTCGGGATGATGGTGACTGATGCGGACGGTCGGCTGGTGGGGATGCTGTCCATGTACGATATTCTGCTTTACCTGCGCCCGAAGCATATTCACATATGGGGGGTCATGGACGACATTGAAATTGCCGGTATCATCGATAATGCCTGTAACCGGATCAGACCGATTTTCACCGGAGATATCATGTCCACCGCCGTGATCACCGTCTCCCCGGAGACGCACCTGATGATGATCCTGGATATCATGATTAAGAAGCATATTCGCAGGCTGCCGGTAATCCAGGATGAAAAGATCGTCGGCATGGTATATATTTCCGACCTTTTTTATCATTTTCTTGACCGGTTCTCCGCTGATTAACCTCTGAAAACGACCTGTTACTATCCATGCACACCTCTGAGAATAGGAACATGTTAAGCGGTCTTTCGGTAGTGGAAGCCATGCGGCGGCAGGTGATCCGTCTGCCCAAAGAGCGTGCCATCTCCGATTGCATAGCGACCCTGATCAAATATAAGATCAATGCCCTGCTGGTAACGGCGGATGATGGTATGCCGGCCGGCGTGGTTTCAAAGACTGATATCATGGGTGCCTACTATGCGGAACTGCCTCTGGAATCCCCGGTCGAACATATCATGAGCTCCCCGCCGCTTTTCTGCCGGGCGGATAAAACCCTGGAATCGGCCCTGGAAACCATGCGCTCCCGGGGGGTTTATCGGCTATATATCACTGAGGCGGCTGGCAAAATAGTCGGGACGCTTGCCTATCCCGATATCGTGGGGCGGTTGTATCAATACTGCCGCAGGTGTGAATACAGCCGGTTCAGCCGGAAGGGGTGCCAACCCGGGGACGAGCCGGTCCGTCGTATTCAAGTTAAGGATGTGATGACCGTCAACGTAAAGGCGCTGTCCGGGGAGGCGGCTCTGACTGCCGTCATGGAGGCCCTTTCCACCTATCGGTTCGGTGCGGTCCTAATCAATACGGGCGACGACGGACCGCCCCTTGGAGTTATCTCCAAGACCGATCTGGCGCTTACTTACAAGCACGGCCTTGATGTCAGGACCACGGCGGAAACCATCATGTCGGCCCCTGTGCAATCCTGTGATGAAAATGCCTTTCTCGAAGAGGCCATTCGAAAAATGATCTTTAGCGATGTTCAGCGTCTGTTTGTGCATCGTCGAACCGCCGAAAACATCGTGGGTGTTTTTTCCCTTTCCGATGCGGCCAGGCTGCGCTCGGGCTCTTGCCAGGCATGTGTCAGCAGCCGTATCAAGGTTGATGAGCACCATTGAGCATGCCATTCTGACGGATGTTGGGATGTGCTGCTTGGGAAAGCTGTCCCCAAGAAAACATACTCACCGTGGCGGGCCGGCGTTTGATTTGGGGTTTACTTTGTAAAAGTCTGCGGGGGTTCCGGCTCGGGTGCTGGAAAGAACTGCTGGGGTTATGCGGTCGATTGAGCTTGATATGGTGGAGATGATGGGGCTCGAACCCACGACCTCAGCGTTGCGAACGCTGCGCTCTCCCATCTGAGCTACATCCCCACGCGAGGCTGCTCGGATTGATGGATC
>CAZWGD010000005.1:0-21583 GCA_964633235.1 uncultured Desulfobacteraceae bacterium
GCGCCTTTTTGGAGCGGTCACTCATCCCCGGGGCCCGGTACCGGGGGTCACCGACGCTCAGGGCCGATACGATCACCACCATTTCTGCGAGGCAGTCCTCCGACCGGGCCTGTATCAGCATACGGGACAGCCGCGGGTCCAGGGGTATTTTGGCCATCAACCGTCCCCTGGATGTCAACACGAAAGGGGATTTGCCGGCGGATCGGGTCGCGCCCGCCCCCGGGCTGGTTTTACCCTCGTGTCGGCGGATCTTCAAGGCTCCCAGCTCCCGGAGCAGGGCCCGGCCGTCCTGGATGCGTTTGGCCCCGGGCCGGTCGATAAAGGGGAAATTAGAGACGTCCCCCATATTCAAGGCAGCCATGCGCAAAATGGTTTCCGCCAGATCGGTGCGCAGGATTTCCGGTGGTGTGAAAAGGGGGCGCTCCAGGTAATCGGCTTGGGTGTAAAGGCGGATGCAGATGCCGTTCTCCATGCGGCCGCAGCGCCCCTTGCGTTGATCCGCGCTGCTTCGGGAAATGGGCATTACCGGCAATCCAGTGGTTCTGGAACGGGGGTTATACTGCGCAATCCGGGCCAATCCCGTATCCACGACATATTTAATGCCGGGAATGGTAAGGGATGTTTCCGCCACGTTGGTGGCCACGATGACTTTCCTTCCCTGGTTAGGGGCAAAGACCTTTTTTTGCTCACCGGCGGGTAGTCTGGCAAACAGCGGCAGCACTGTTGTGCCGGGTGCGCTTTGTTTCTCCAGAAGCGCACAGGTGTCGCGAATGTCCTGCTCCGACGGCATAAAAACCAGAATATCACCGCCCAGTCTTTTGCGAGAGAGCCGCGCAACTGCCTGGGCCGCCCGATCCACATGGGGTACGGCATCCTGCTCGTCGTTTTCGCAATCATGATCAAGGTAGCGGACTTCCACCGGATACATGCGACCGGACACCTCGATGATGGGGGCCTGTCCAAAAGCCGCTGAAAATTTATGCGTATCGATCTATCAATCTTTTTAGAAGCCCCAGAATGAAATCGATATTGATGCTTCTTTCATGGGCCTCATCAACGATAAGGGTGTCGTATTCGTTGAGGAAGCGGTCCCCCTGCATTTCGGCCAAAAGGATACCGTCGGTCATAAATTTAATGAACGCTCGCTCAGGGCATCTGTCCTTAAAGCGAATCTTGTATCCGACGGATCGACCCAGGGTTTCTCCCAGCTCCCGGGCCACCCGGTGAGCCACCGTGGTAGCGGCGATTCTTCTGGGCTGGGTGCACCCGATCTTACCGTCGACACCCTGACCGGCCATCAGGCAGAACTTAGGTATCTGAGTGCTTTTTCCGGAGCCGGTCTCTCCTGAAATGATTACCACGGGATTGTTTTTAACGGTAAGGATGATCTCATTACGCCGGGTGGTGATGGGCAACCTGGGAAGGCTAGTGGGCGCGGGCAGGTTGTCCAGGCGCCATTGACGCTCCTCTTTCGAGCGCTGAAGTCGTTTTTCAAGCCTCGACAGGGCCTTTTCCGTTGACGCAGATCGGGGGTCTTGTTGATGGCGTTTTTTTAGGCGCCGGACTTCTTTGGCCAGAATAAACCGGTCACTGCCGCGGGTATGGTCCAAAAGAGCGGTTAGTCGGCGAATACGATGGCTGATCTCATGCATAGGGACTTGCCGGTTTAGGTGGGCAGCACGTCTTCGTTTTCAAAGCGCCGGGTTGATTTCCCCCTGGACTGTTCAAAGCGGCGGATCCAACCCTCGACACGGCTTTCACCGTAGGCTTTTTTCCAGGCGGCCACAATGGTCTTCACCGGTATGTCCGCATAGACCCCATGAAAGGCTACATATTCCATGAATTTTTTTTGCTTTTGGTTATAGGCATGGAAAATGGAATCTTCCAATCCGTTGAAAGCCAAGGGGGTCACGTGGTGCTTGCGGCACAGTTCGGCATTAAACGCCGGTGTGGCCTTTACCCACTTTCCCAAAAGGTAAAACTCCACGTATCCATGATAGACAAACAGATCGGATCCCAGAAATTCAATGAGTTGGCGGGTAGCCATATGGTTTTTTACCGTGGCAAATCCCACACGGGTGGGAATACCGCAGGCCCGGCCAAGGGCGCATAATAAAGACGCCTTGCCCACACAGTATCCCCGTCCGCGTTCGAGCACCTGATCGGCGTGGTAATGTTCGGGCAGATAAAAGGGAGAGTAGGGATCATAGCGGATATCATCCCGAACGGCATTGTAAAGGGCCACGGCTTTAACAACCGCATCAGATCCGGTTCCCCCCTCTACGGCGGCCGCATACGCTTTTACCGAAGGGTGGTTGCTATTGATGATGGCGGTCGGGCTAAGGTATTTTGCATCCATGATGATAAGCGCTTTCTTTTTAAGTTCCAAAATATCATCGGCTTCAACCTGCTTTCGGGCACCAATAGGTTAGATATTGGTTTCATCAATGTCAAGCAAGCGGATGGCCGGGGCCACCGTATTTTAAACCAGTGAAGCGTGGCGGTGTTGCCTATCTCTTTTCCCCGAGAAGGGACAATCCGTCTCACCTATTCACCTTTTTACGAAACCAGCAACCCTTAGTTGACAGATAATCCTCGGTTTCCTATATTCAGACAACCGGGTGCCGTTACCGAAATCAAAGGTCGAGAACTGACGGCTTTCAGATACGCTTGACGGCTTATCATCAGTATCAGCCGCGGGAGAGAGATGAAACCGAGACGATCAAGCCTGTCCATTCCAGGACATCGAAAAAGGATGCATACCAAAGGCCTGGAGAGCACGGCGGACATCATTATGTTCGATCTGGAAGACAGTGTGCCGCTGGAGGCCAAGGATGCGGCCCGTCAGGAGGTCGTCTCCTCCCTCCTTTCCATGGACTGGCAGGGCAAACGCGTCACCGTTCGCATCAACGGGACGGATTCGCCCTTTGCCTATCGGGACCTCATCGGGGTGGGTGAGAAAGCCGGGCAGCTCCTGGATGCGGTGGTGGTTCCCAAAGTAGATCATCCGGGGGACGTCCATTTCGTGAGCCGCCTGCTCGACGGTATCGAGATGCAAAAGTCGTTTTCCCGCTCCATCGGCATCGAGGCCATCATCGAGAGTGCCCAAGGGATGGAAAGGATCAGGGAAATCTGCGGGGCCAGTCACCGGTTGAAGACCCTGGTTTTCGGGATTGCCGATTATTCGACTTCCATCGGTGCGCGGCTGGTTTCCATTTCCGGGCACGGTGAGGATGACGCGGATACCTATCCGGGACACCGGTGGCACCATGCCTTGAGCCGCATCGTCAACTGTGCCAAGGCGCACGGGCTCATGGCCATCGATGCGCCCTACGGTAATTTCAAGGATCCGGAGGGGCTTGAACGGTCAGCCGCCCTGGCCGCCACTCTGGGGTGCAATGGAAAATGGGCCATCCATCCCGCACAGATTGACTGTATCAACCGAATGTTTTCCCCTTCGGTCGAGGAAATTTCCCGGGCACGGCGCATCTTGAAGGCCGATAAGGCCGGCGTGAAGGCCGGATACGGCGCGGTGTCCGTAGACGGACGCATGATCGACCAAGCCACGGTTCGGTTTGCCAAACAGGTCTGGGAGCAGGCCGAATATTTGAATCTAACGGAGATCTAATCATGAGCGATACCAAACCCACACGGGAACAGGCATTCAAACTGCTGACCGCCTACAATCAAAATGAGAGCCTGATTAAGCATGCTCTAGCGGTTGAGGGGGTTATGCGATACTTTGCCCGCAAGCGGGGGGAGGACGAGGAAAAATGGGGGGTTGTGGGGTTGATTCACGACCTTGATTACGAGAAATACCCCGAATCTCATTGTCGGAAAACAAAAGAAATTCTCCAAGAACATGGCTGGCCGGAAGAGTATATCCGGGCGGTGGTCAGCCATGGATGGGGCATCTGCACCGATGTGAAACCTCAAACCGAGATGGAGAAAGTACTTTACGCCATTGACGAGCTCACCGGTCTGGTGGTGACATCCGCCCTGGTGCGTCCTTCAAAGAGCGTTATGGACATGAAGGCCAAGTCCGTGAAAAAGAAATGGAAAAACAAACGCTTTGCCGCCGGCGTCGATCGAAGCATCATCGAAAAGGGTGCTGAAATGCTCGGGATGACGCTACCCGAACTGATTGCTGATACCATCATGGGCATGCGCGAAGTGGCCGATGATATCGGTCTGGGCCCAGCCGAAAAACCCGCTTGAAATTGAAGCGCCCGATGCGGGATTTAAACCCGATCCCGGGCATAACCCTCCGGTAACCATTACATTATGCATCTCGACTTTGCGATCATGACAACTTTAAAAAAAACTCATTCGGCTATGCGATCCGGCTTCCTGGTGGTTCTGGCAAGTCTTTGCTTGATGGCCTGGGGATGTGGTGGTGAAGAGCCCCCCGCGGTTGAAACCACCAGCGAGGGTTTCACTTTTTTCGGGTTGGGCGTGGAAAGCCTTTACACCAAAGCAGTCCGCAAGCGGCTTTCCGGTGAGTTAGGCTCGGATGCCATCGCTACCCGTACGACGATTGACCTGAGCCCTTACGGGACCGATCTTCTGGAGCGCTTTTTCCCTGAATTGAACCGGCTGAACCATGTGTTGAACGATGCCGCCGAGGCCCGGGTGGAACATGATACCGTCAAATTGATGTATCGATACGCCAAGCAAAAAAAACGCCCCTTTACTTACGTGGAGTTGCTGTTTTCAAGTCACCAACAAAAGCCGCTTTATTTCAAAATTGACGCCAACAAGGAGGGGTCCGGCATCATTGACGCCTTCCGGGAAAAGCATGGTGAACCACGGCAAGTTGACCGGGATGACGGCGCCGGAAAGACCCTATATTGGAAAGACGGGAAAAATACGCTGATCGCCTCCATTACCACCGACAGGTTCGGCGAGCCGAGGTATCATATCATGATGTATTTCGCGGGAAATATCGAGGCCCTGATCGCAACGGAAAGACACGCCCTGCGCCAATATGAAGACGAGCGGGAAAAAGCGGGAGGAAAGGCGTTTTATTGATCATACAGGTAGGTTCACATGGGATTTAGAGAAAATCTATTAAAAAAAATAAAAATCCATATGCTTTCCGCAAAGGTGACGGCTTCTTTGGCGCCTCCGGTAGACGCCGCTAAATTCGATAAGCAGTCCATGCGCCGGCTGCTGGAAATGGGGGGGTATCCCCACGTCAAGAAACGGGACCTCGATTTGTATATTCTCGAAAACGGCGGAGAGAAAAAACGCATCCTGGTGCTGGATAACGGCCTGGCGATTTACCGCACCACCGTGGAAGATGTGGCCCTGCGCAAGAGCCCGACCGTCAAGGAGATGATCAGCATCCGAAACGCCATCAAGATATTGAACGACAAGGACGTGCGCCTCAGCAAAAGAGAGGACTCCGTATTATCCGTGCGTGACGACCTTGAGGGGAAACTTGATCTTACCTATGAGACCGCCGATATTGCCGCCCTTGAAAAAGACGGTATCGCTTCCCTGAAAAACGACTATCTGGAAGGCGTCATGGAAAGCCTGGTGCTCTTTTCGGAATTGCTGGGCTACAAAGCCGCACCCCGGGTGTTTCAGGCCTCCCATCACCATATCGTGGGTGCCCATTCCCGGAAACCTTCCGGCGGCATGCTATTCGGCCCCTGTGTGATCTACAACCGCATGCACAACACCCTCAAGCTGGTGGAAATGCCCCTGGACAGCCGGGATAAGAATCAGGTTGATCGTTTCCATCAGATCGTTAAGGGGAAAAAAGAATCCGACCGGGAAGGTGTCCCGGTGTTTGCATTCCTGAAGCGGGCTGTTTTGCATCCCGAGAAACAGGCCTTATCGCCTAAGGCCGAGTAGACCCGCAACCCAATTCCTGGAAAATTTCCTTACCGACAGATTTTTCGTCAAGCTGTTTGCGTCTTATCTTGGCAAAAATGGCAAAAGAAAAGGTGAGTGTTCGCGGCAAACGCTTACCAGCCGGTGGTTTAGCGCTCATTAGTCATTCCAGCCCCGTGAACGGGTATAAAAAAGTCTTGGTTTTCCGCAGATTATGAAGTATTATGGCACTAATTTATAGTCATTAGAGGGTAAAACACTATTTTATTTAGGTGTCCGGTAAGTGATTCGATTTGCTCAGGCGCTTCTAACCGGAAGGCCTGCACCAAGAACCGGATGGACTTCTGCATGGCTATCTAGTTGAGTTGGCCGCGTTCCGATGTTGACCTTCAAACTTGTGATGAAGAAAGGAGGGAATCGATGAGTTGTAAAAAAGCCGGTGTACAGCCCGCCATGATTATGATCATTAGCTTCGTCGCCATACTGGTCGTCAACTGCTTGTGGATGGCTCCGGCGGCGCATGCCCAACTGGAGGCATTTGCCAATGAGATTCAAGACCGGATGTGGTTGGACGTTCAGCATTTTTGGGATAATGTGGGCCCTGAGGATATCGCTGCCAGGGAGGAACTCAATCGTCAGGCCAGCAACCAGATCAGTAACGGCTTGAATGACATGCTCGACGGGCAAAACCTTGACCCGGGGCAGCGCTATGTCTGGAGATGCAGCGGTGTCGGCGGGTTTACCCTGCACTACCCAAGGCCTGATTATCCCGCGGTGAGCGTAACCAGAGTGGATTACGCCAGATCTTCTTCACGCGTCGTGTTTTCGGTTCACTGGCAGGCAGACTGGACCGGCCTTTCGCATGCGGAGCATAACGGGCCCTATATTTATTTTCGTATTACGGGAGGTTACCTATGGAGTCGAAGGCGTGATGTTCGGATCCACATCGATAGGATGAATATGACCACCTATGGGAATTCGTTTTTCATTGTTAGAAATGATGGAACGGTTTCTTCCATGAATTTCAGGGCGCAGCGGGCGGGGCGACCCGGGCCCAGCTATAGCATAAGGTACGAAAACCCCAACACCTATGGGTGGAGAGAACGCGTCGGCAACAGAATCATCGCGGAACTCGAAAGCAACTACGCCGGCCGGATCAGGTGGCTGGTTTACAGGGTTCTCCTGGAGGACTTCATGCTCTGGCGCATGGGCGAAGAAAACATGATTAGTGGAGACGGCGTTAGAGAGGACTTTTGGCAACATTGGGCAGACTGGGCACGCGGAGAAGCAGACGCCAGTGGAACATTCATGCGGCCATGAACGTTATGCTCCCTGAGTACGGTATGAAGATGCCATGCGAACTAGTGAGTTCACACCCTTTGGTCTTCATTTTATAGTACTGGAGCCGGTGAGGATAAAAACGAGGCAAAAATCGTACCTGTTCACGTTTATCTTCCTTGAACGCGAACAAAATTGAGCGTTTTTCTATGGCGCTAAAAAATCACCCGCCGCACGGATCATCTCCTGCCGGTCCCCTGCATCTATCCAGACGATGCTGTTGTCCGCCCTGAACCAGGTCATTTGCCGCTTGGCGTAGCGGCGGATGTCCCGTTTCATGGTGCGCACCGCTTCCGGCCAATCAAGCTCCCCCCGGAGGTAGGCCGTCATGTGCCGATACCCCAGGGACTGCATGGATTTGTGGTCCGGCGTATAGCCCATTTTCAGCAAGCCCTTGACTTCCTGCAGAAATCCCATGTCGATCATGGCATCCACGCGCTGGTCCAGGCGTTTGTACAGGCAGCGACGTTCGATATCCAGACCGATGGAGAGGGTGTTGAAGGCTTTCAGGGAAAATTGATGCGCTTGATGATGCCGGGAAAGCGGTTTGCCGGTGATCTCCCATACTTCCAGGGCCCTTATGATGCGATAAGCATCATGGGGGTGAACGCGTTGGGCGGTTTGCGGGTCACACGCGCGCAGCCGCTCATGGAGCGCCTCGGCACCCAGCCGCAGGCGCTCCTTTTTTAAGCGCTCGCGGATGTTCGGATCCGAAGGATGCGTGGGGAAAAGACCGTACACCAAGGCCTTGATATATAGACCGGTGCCGCCGGCCACAATGGGCAGGACCCCCCGGGCAAGAATACCGTCGATGGCCTCACGGGCCATGGTTGCGTAGCGGGCCGCATCAAAGGCCTCGTCGGGATCCAGGATATCCACCATATGATGGCGGACAAGGGCTTGCTCCGCCAAGGTGGGCTTGGCCGTGCCGATATCCATTTGGCGGTAGACCTGCATGGAGTCCGCTCCCACGATTTCGGCTTTCAAGGCTTTCGGCAGGCGCTGAGCGATTTCAATGGCGGCAGCGGTTTTTCCAGCCCCGGTCGGGCCGCAGATAATAAGGATATCGGGGTGTTGGAAATCAGTACGCATGGTACGAACAGGTCTGGGCGTGGTTATGGACCGGATACGGCGCCACCTGGTCGCAATACCCGTACGCAGTCTGGTGACACTATAGATGAAATGGTGGTATTATGCAAACCCCTGAGCCGTGAAGCCCTGGATCAACATGGGTCGACGTTTCGATTACGGTTACCCTGACAAGGGTATTGCCAGGGTTTGCTAAATTGGATATAGGGAAGGCCGATCACACATTTTTTAGGCCGGTTTTCGTCCGGTTTGATTTATACCCGGGTGTGATCTGAAGCCGGGTATACCTGTACTAATGCGATATGAGATCCGGCCAATAAACGGGGACTAACGATAATTCAAGGAGAGTATGATGGAAAAGCCCATAGACCACTTTTGGAAACTTCGCCTGAATGATTTGAAAACGGCACTGGAGAAAAATAACTTTGAGGTGACGATTGCAGACAGCACGGATGAGGCGAAAACGGCCGTCCAGGAGAAAATCCTGCCCTCGCTCGCGGTAAAAAGCATCTCCTGGGGGGGATCCATGACCTTTATCAACACCGGGCTTTATGCCGAGTTGAAGGATCATACGGGGTATGACATCATCGATACGTTCGATAAAAGCATCGCCCCGGAGGAGAACATGGAGCGACGCCGGCAGTCCCTGCTTGCCGATCTTTACATCACCGGCACCAATGCGGTTACCGAAGCCGGGCAACTGGTGAACCTGGACATGATCGGGAATCGTACCGGCGGGATTGCCTTCGGCCCCAGGTACGTTATCATTCTCGTGGGTCGCAACAAGCTGGTTGCCGATCTGGAGGAGGCCATCCAGCGCATTAAGAGTTATACCGCTCCGACCAATGCCATGCGGCTGGATATGAAAACCCCCTGTGTGAAAACGTCGTACTGTGAGGAGTGCAAAAGCCCGCAGCGCATTTGCAATACCTGGTCTATCATGGAAAAGTCTTTTCCAAAGGGCAGGATAAAGATCGTGCTGATTAATCAAGATCTGGGTTTGTAAGCGTTAAATCAATCCCCGCAGAATTTTTTTCATCCCCGGTTTGTCGTTCAGGATCTCCTCTTTGGTGAGGCCGTCCAGTTCATGGGGGAAAACCAGCCAATGTTCGGTTTCATGAAGATAGTAGTGTGGAACGATATCGGTTTCATTTTTCTGCGGTTTGAACCAGGGCGTGGCGATGCGGATGTCCCGGGGTAGGTTGCGCCGCATTTTGTGGTGTAGTTTTTCAAGAACAGCTTGGACGCTTCTGCCGCTGTCGAACACGTCATCCACGATCAGCAGTCTGTCATCATGGTTGGCAACGTCGACAACATAGCCCAGTCCGTGAACCCGTACGGTTTTGCTCTTTTTTCCGATCCCGTAATAGGCGGAGGTGCGAATGGCGATATGGTCGGTTTTGACCCCCAGGTAATCGAGAATTTCCTGAACGGCGATCCCCACCGGGGTGCCGCCGCGCCAGATGCCGATGATGAAGTTGGGCCGGAATCCGCTTTGATGGATCCGGATACCCATCCGAAAAGCGTCATCCAACAGCTCCTGCGCGGTGATGTAACGTTTTTTATCCACGTCTGGAATAATATCCCATGGGGGTGGGTCGTACAAGCCCTTTTTAATCCGGTTTCAACAGGGGCTTGACAGGGGATGAATGCTAAATAGGGCTCAGGGTTAAAGGTTTACGGATCATGGCTCAGGGCGCAAGGTTCAGGGGTTCAGAATCGAGGTGCCGGGGATTCGAGGGGCTGTAGCCGGGGCTTGGCCCAATGGCGAAAGGGCTTTAATCATATGTTGCTTAAACTGTTTTTGGCGTTTACCTTGGTTCCGGTGCTGGAGCTCTATCTGCTGATCAAAATCGGCAATGCGGTGGGGCTCTTCAACACCCTGGTTCTGGTGGTTTTAACCGGTTTTGCCGGCGCCTTCCTAGCCAAAAGGCAGGGCATGCAAACCATGCTGCGGGTGCGCGCCCAGATGCAGGCAGGGCATATGCCCACGGAAGATCTGGTTGACGCGGCGATCATTTTCATGGCCGGCGTCGTACTGCTCACCCCAGGGCTGCTCACCGACATTGCCGGCCTTGCCTTACTTTTCCCCCCGACGCGGTTCCATTTTAAGCGTTGGATCCGGCAGAGGCTCGACCAGTGGATGCAGAGATCCAAGATGACCGTTCGCCGGTATCCGGATTCGTGATTCGGGGTCTATTGGCTGTTTCGGTAGGACGGCTGGGCGCGGACGCCTGGTAAGCCGTTGGTGGGCATGAAAGCAGCCGTTAGGTCTTTTTAACCATCCCCGTATACATGCCCTTGGCATGGTAGGAGCTCCTTACAAACGGTCCGCTGGCCACCTCCTTGAATCCAATCCTGACGGCTTCCCGTCCAAGCATCTCAAATTCCTCCGGCGGAATGAAGCGTGCCACGGGAAGGTGGGCTTTGCTCGGTTGCAGGTATTGACCCAGGGTCAGTAGACGGCAGTGTGAAGCGTAAAGATCATGGAGCGTGCGGCGGACCTCGGCGGCCGTTTCCCCCAAACCAAGCATAAGGCCCGATTTCAGCGGTGTTGACGGTGAAAGGTGTGCGCATCGTTCCAAAAGGTCAAGGGAACGTTGATAGTCCGCTTGGGGGCGCACCCTTTCGTACAGCCTGGGTACTGTTTCGAGGTTGTGGTTCAAGACACTGGGTCCCGCCTCAAGGACGGTTTTCAACGCCTGTTCGTCCCCCTGGAAATCGGGTATCAGCACTTCTAGGTCGGCCCGGGGTAATTTTTCCTTTATGCAGCCAATCGTGGCCGCAAAATGACTTGCCCCGCCGTCGTCGAGGTCGTCACGGGTGACGGAGGTTATGACCACATATTTGAGATCCAGGCGGTAGGCGGCGCGGGCGACTCGCATGGGTTCCTCCGGGTCAATGTCAGGGGGTGTTCCGGAGCCGATGGAGCAGAATCGGCAGTGGCGTGTACAGGTTGGTCCCATAATGAGGAAAGTGGCGATACCGCCGGAAAAACATTCAAATTGGTTGGGGCATTGCGCCTCCTGGCACACCGTATGCAGACGTCCCTCTTTTATCAGGGAACGCACCTGTTCGTATGCCGGTCCGGTCGGCAGCCGTCGACGCAGCCAGGGCGGCTTTTTGATGCTGATCTTTTTTTTTTCGTGATGGTTCATGAAAACATGCTGGACCTATTGTCCCCCTCAGGGAGATGTGAATTTATTTTCGGAGTCTACGCTTACCTGCGCTGACCCTAAGCAGGCTTGAATATCCACCAAGGGGGTCGGTACCAGCTCCCTGTTCAAAATATCGGCAAAGTGGGTTTTAACGGTTTCACGGACGCCGTCAGGCGAGGGTGTGTGCGGGCTTTCCCGAGCCATACTGGTAACGCCGACGCCCTGTAGGCCACAGGGGTTGATCCAGGTAAACGGATCCAGGGAAAGATCGACATTCAGGGCGAAACCGTGAAAAGACAGACCATGACGGACGGTAATTCCGACGCTGCCGATCTTATTGCCGCCCACCCACACCCCCCGGTTTCTGTGATCGCGCCCGGCGCTTATCCCGTAGTCCCGGACGGTTCTGATCATGATTTCCTCAAGTTTTTCCACGTAGCCGACCACATTGAGGTGGGCGGTTCTCAGGTCGATTATGGGATAGCCGACGATTTGCCCCGGACCGTGAAAGGTGATGTTCCCCCCCCGCTCGGTGGGAATCACCGCGATTCCCCTTTTTTTTAGCCAGGCCTCGGGAACTGTGAGATTTTCGTACCCCCCCCGGCGCCCCAAGGTAAAGACCGGTGCATGTTCCAGCAACAGGAAGATATCGGTACGGAGCGTTTTGTTTATCCTGGCCTCAACCAGGGCGTGTTGGAGTGTCAGCGCGTCAAGGTACTCGGTTTGGGGCAATTCCACGCCCAGGCATTTACGCATCCGTGCTTACCCCGTCAAACATGGTTTCCGGGCGGCCAGGGTCTCATCCAGCCGCCTGACCTTGGGAGTTTTGGGCGATTCATGGAGCAGCTCGGGATGTTCCCCGGCCTCCCGGGCAATGCGTTTCATGGCCTCTATGAACCCGTCAAGATCTTGCTTGCATTCCGTTTCCGTGGGCTCGATCATCATGGCCCCTTGGACCACCAGCGGAAAATAGACCGTGGGGGGATGGTATCCGTACTCCATTAAGCGTTTGGCGATGTCGAGGGTCATCACCTGGTGAGGTTCTTGGAATTTGTCGGAAAACACGCATTCATGCATGCAGGGCCTGTCGTAGGGAAGATGGAAATCCTCCTTTAATTTTTCCTTGATATAATTGGCGTTGAGCACGGCCAGTTGGCTGACCCTTTTAAGCCGGGCCCCCATGCTCAGGATATAGCTATAAGCCTTGATCTGAACGCCGAAGTTGCCGTAAAACGCATGCAGCTTGCCCACCGACTCCGGATGATCCTCAGTGAGCAGATATTCACCATCCCTTTGAACGACCCGCGGTATGGGTAAGAATCTTTCCAGTTCCCGGGTTACACACACGGGACCGCTCCCCGGCCCACCGCCCCCGTGAGGGGTTGCGAAGGTCTTGTGCAGGTTGAGATGCAGCACGTCAACGCCGATGTCGGCCATGTTGACGATACCCATAACCGCGTTCATATTGGCACCGTCCGCGTAAACCAGGCCGCCCCTGGAGTGGACGATGTCCGCAATCTCCTGCATATTTTCTTCGAAGAGTCCCAGGGTGTTGGGGTTGGTCACCATGATACCGGCCGTGTCTTCATCCATCATCCGGGAAATGGTTACGGGATCCAAAATGCCCTGGTCGTTGGAGGCGACGGCAACGGATTTGTACCCGCACAGCGCCGCGCTGGCCGGGTTTGTGCCGTGGGCCGTATCGGGAATCAGCACTTTGGTGCGGGGGGGGGCTTGGTGCTTATGGTAGGCATTAAAAACCATCATCCCGGTTAGCTCCCCCTGTGAACCCGCCGCAGGCTGGAGGGTAACCGCCGGCAGTCCGGTGATTTTCGCCAGGTAGCCCTCAAGATCATACATGATTTTGAGCATCCCCTGCGACAGCTCGGCGGGAAGCAGCGGGTGGGCACCAGCGAATCCGGGTAAGGCTGCTTGCCGCTCATTGGTTTTGGGGTTGTATTTCATGGTGCAGGAACCCAGCGGGTATACTCCGCTGTCCACGCTGAAGTTCCATTGGGACAGCCGGGTATAGTGGCGGATGACGTCCAGTTCACCCAGGTGGGGAAAATCAGGGCCCGGACCGGTGAGGGCTTTATCCAGGGGTGCCCTGTCCACATCTCTTTTGGGCAGGGAGAAGCCGCACCTTCCCTCGGCCCCTTTTTCCCAGAGTAGGGGCTCGTTGAATATTAAACCGCTGGCGCCTGCCGATGCTTTCATGATGTAACCTCCTTAACCAGGCAGTCCATGTCTTCCGTGGTGCTGGTTTCCGTTACGCAGAGCAGATAGTGGCCGTTGAGTTCGGGATAGTAGGGGGCCAGGTGAAGACCGGCCACGATTTTCTTTTCAAGAAGCCGCTGGTACGTCTTGCCGAAGTCGTTGGGAAATACCACCACAAATTCATTGAAAACCGGGCTTTCAAACGGTGTGGGAAATCCGGCTTGATTGAGCGCGGTTTTTAAGTAGGCTGCTTTGTCATGGTTCAGCCGGGAGAGTTTGCGGATGCCGACACCCCCCAGGGTTGCCATATACATGGCCGCCATGGTCGCGCATAGGCCCTGATTTGAGCAAATGTTTGAGGTGGCCTTTTCTCTGCGGATATGCTGCTCCCGGGTGGCCAGGGTCAGTACAAATCCCCGCTTTCCATCCCGGTCCACGGTTTTGCCGACCAACCGTCCCGGCATGTGGCGCATATATTTTTTTTGCGCGGCGAACATACCCAGTCCGGGACCGCCGAATGATTGGGAAATGCCGAAACTTTGGCCTTCACCGCAGGCGATATCCGCGCCGCAGTCACCGGGGCTTTTTAAAAGACCGTAAGCCAGGGGTTCGGAAAAAGCAACGATGAAAAGCGTTTTCCGGTCCGCATGAATCGCTTTCTCCATGGGGGACAGGGCTTCGATGCATCCGAAGAAATTGGGGGACTGTACGGCGATGCCGGCAAATTCGCCCGGCCGATCGATTTCATGCATATCGGTGCGGCCGTTTTCGAGGTATGGAATCTCCACGACTTCATACCCAGTAGGCTCAAAATAGGTGTTAATCACCTGGCGATAGAGGGGATGAACAGCGCGTGATACAGCCACCTTTTTGCGCCGGGTGACCCGGACGGCCATAAGCAATGCTTCGGCCAGGGCCGATGCGCCGTCGTACATGGAGGCGTTGGCCACATCCATCCCCAGGAGCCGGGCCACCAGGGTCTGGTATTCATAGATGGCCTGCAGAGTTCCCTGGCTGATTTCCGGCTGATAGGGCGTATAGGCGGTGAAGAACTCCCCCCTACCGGCAAGCGAAGACAGTACTGCGGGGACGTAATGATGATAGGACCCGGCCCCCATGAAGACCTTATACTCAGGAACGGCCGCCACCCGTCCCGCCAGGTTATCCATATGGCTGTTGAGGTCCCATTCCGACAATGGATCCGGCAGATTAAGATCCTCCCGGCGCCTGTACGATTCAGGAACCGTTGAGAAAAGATCATCCAGGCTGTCTGCTCCTACCGTTTCCAGCATAGCGGCAATTTCTTCATCGGTATGGGGTAGGTACCTCATTATTCGGCCCCCTGCAGCATCTCCAAATAGGCGCTGCGGTCCATCAGGGTGTTGAGTTCAGCGGGGTCGTCGGGCTTTACCACTATGATCCAGCCCTTTCCATGGGGGTCACTGTTGACATACTCCGGGGTTTCCTCAAGGGCCGAATTAACGGCGGTGATTTCCCCGCCTACGGGCAGGTACAATTCGGCCACGGCCTTAACGGATTCCAGGGTACCGAACTCTGCACCGCTGTCAAAGGTTTCGCCGACTTCCGGCATTTCGACAAAAACGATATCCCCCAGCTGGTCTTGGGCATAATCGGTGACCCCGATGCGGACGGTATCGCCTTCGCGTTTGGCCCACTCATGATCCTGGGTATAGCCGACATGATCGGGCAGGTTCAGCTCGTTAATCTCTTTCATTTTTTCCTCCTTGATGGTTTGATTTGGTATTGGAATCCGGGCAATCGTCCGTAACGCGCCGCTTTTAAGATCAGGTTTGCAGGAAAACGGGAGGAGCAGGGGCTATAACGCGTAGGGTATTTTCAAGTTATACCCTTTATAAACGACAAATGTTTCCACCGACCGAACACCAGTCAACCTGGATACTTCCTGGGTGTAAAATTCAAGCAGGTCAAACCCTTCCTTCAGCAGGACGGTTACGATGAGATCGAACCGACCGGTAACCACGCCAACGGATATCACCCCTCTCAGGCGGCTGAACTCCGCTCCCTTTTTGACAAGATTCATGGTATTGAGCTTAACACCTACCATCACCAAGCGATGTCTGGGGAGCAGTGCGGGGTCTACAAGCCCCGTGATTTCCATAACCCCTTCCTTCTCCAGCTTCTTGACCCGTGTCCGTACGGTATTTTCCGTAAGGCCCAGATGATCGGCAATTCTCCTGAAGGACTTCCTGCCGTCCCGCAAATGCTTGATAATGGCAATATTGGTTTGGTCAATCTTCATTATGATTTCATTTTCCATTATTTTATGATATTGTCAATATTATTTTTATTAATTTTTAATAACATCAATAATCAGGTCATCAATTACTAATACCGAAGTATTATTGTCCTATTTTTTTAAAGGAGTGTCAGCACACCTTTAGTAAACCATATTTCATTAGACGGGATGCAATCACACCCTTGCCGCCGGGATCCCGGCCATAAGGAGGAGACACCATGGAAAGAGAGCTCAACAGAACCATTTTTTACGACCGGCATATAGCGCACGGCGCTAAACTGGTCCCTTTCGGCGGGTGGGAGATGCCGGTCCAGTATCCCGACGGTATCATAAAAGAGCATTTGACCACGCGCAAAGGGGCCGGTCTTTTCGACGTCTCTCACATGGGCCGGTTTGTTGTCAGCGGCAGAGACGCTCAGGCGTTTTTACAGCATGCCTTGACCAATTCGGCAGCGGCGGTGGCGGTTGAAGAGAGCCAATACACCATGCTTCCCAATCATCGGGGAGGGGCGTTGGATGATGCGTATCTTTACCGTTTTGTGGAGGATGAATATCTGCTGGTGGTCAACGCTGCCAACCAGGAGAGGGACTGGGAACACCTGCAAACCGTCAAAAAGCAGTTTAAAGGGGTAGATCTGGTCGATAAAACCTCTGAGACGGCCATGCTGAGCCTCCAGGGCCCCCTGTCCAAACAGATCTTGCTCGAGCTGGTCGACTCCGGCTCCCTGCCGGAACCCATGCGCAACAGGCTCTCCACCGTGGACATTCATGGTGCCGCCGTTCAAGCCGCCAGGACCGGGTATACCGGAGAACCCCTCTGTTTTGAACTCTTTGTGGATGCCGAAAAAGCGCTCATGCTGTGGGACTCGTTATTGGAAAAGGGGGCCGCTCCCATTGGTCTCGGCGCCAGGGATACCCTGAGGCTTGAAGCGGGGCTGCCCCTATACGGACACGAGCTGGGCACCGATCCCGGGGGAAACGAGATTCCCATTTTCGCCTGTCCCCTGGCACGGTTTGCCGTCAGTTTCTCCCCTCTGAAGGGGGATTTTATCGGCAAAGATGCCCTTTTAAAGCAGTTTGCGGCCTTCAAACGGATCTTCAACCGGGATTACAGCTTGATGCATGACCTGCCGCGGATGGTGATGCCGCTGGCCATCGTGGATAAGGGGATTTCACGGGCCGGAAGCAAGGTGTTCATCAACGATAGACACGTGGGATTTGTCACCAGCGGGACCATGGTCCCCTACTGGAAGTTCGCCGGTCAAGGTATTGACTCTGCTATCACTGAAACAGCGGATAAACGGGCCATCGCCCTGGCCCTTTTGGACAGTAACCTGGTGGAAGGGGATACCGTCGAAGTCGACGTCAGGAGGAAAAGGGTGCGGGCTGTTATTGTACCCTATCATATGAGGAGCGAAGCCCCGCCCTATGCACGGGCCATCCTCCACTCCGCTATCAAACCGGAGGCGGCTGCGGTCTCTGAAAAGGGGAGTGCCGCGGAACAGGCGGCCTCCCTGCTGGAGAGGGCGATCAGCAACACCCGCTGGCGTCAGCACGAGTGCATCAATCTGATCCCTTCCGAGCAGACACCCTCCGCCATGGCCCGAATGCTCTCCATTATGGACCCGGTGTGCCGCTACGCCGAACATAAGCCGGTGAAGGCTTTTCTGGAAGCGGACGTTTTTTACTATCAAGGTACCGAATTTATTGCTGAAACCGAAAATCTGCTGGTTAATGAACTGCGAAAATACCTGGGATGCGCCGAAGTCGAAACCAGGCCTATTTCAGGCCAAATGGCCAATACCGCAGTATTCAGCGCCCTAGTGGATTATCTAAACCGTGCCGACCGCAAGAGTGAACAGCGACGGATCGGATGCGTCTTAAACAACCATATCATAAAGGGGGGTCATTTAAGTGCCCAACCCATGGGGGCGCTTCGCGACTTTGTGGCCCGGGACCCGGCAATGGAAAAACCGGCGGTGGTCAATTTTCCCGTGCTGGAGGAAAACCCCTATAAAATCGATGTGCAGGCCTGCCGGGAGGTGATCGAAACCTACCGCCCCGAGCTTATCCTGCTGGGTAAAAGCATGACGCTCCACAGGGAGCCGGTGACCGAGATGCGGACAGTTGTGGACGATCTTTCCCTGGATTGTGTGGTGATGTACGACATGGCCCATGTACTGGGATTAGTGGGCCCCTATTTCCAGGATCCCTTCAAAGAGGGAGCCCATATCGTCACCGGTTCGACCCATAAGACCTATTTCGGAACCCAGCGGGGCATTGTGGCCACGGATTATCGCCGACAGCAGGATGCGGGATACGATCTGTGGGAGGCCATTCAACGGAGATCCTTTCCGGGCAGCACCAGCAACCATCACCTGGGTACCCTGTTGGGATTGCTCCTATCGGCCTATGAGATGAATGCCTTTAAGGATGAGTACCAAAAGTCCATCATCGAAAACGCCAAGGCTTTCGCCCTGGCCCTGAAGGACTGCGGGCTGGACGTGGCCGGTGATCCAGATGTCTCCTATACGGAGACCCACCAGGTTATTCTCAATGTGGGATATGCCAAAGGGCCGGAAATCGCCCGGCGGTTGGAGGAGAATAATATCATTCTCAATTACCAGGCAGGACCGGAGGAGGAGGGGTTCACCGCCTCAGGATCCCTGCGCATGGGGGTATCCGAGATGACGCGATTCGGCATGAAGCCCGCTGATTTTCAAGAACTGGCTCAGCTCATGCATGATATCATCGTCAGGGGGATCCGGGCCGGTCAGGAGGTGGCGGGATTCCGAAATCGATTCCTCGACATGCAGTACTGCTTTACGGGGGATGAGTATGATGACTACCTGCAACAGCTTCATCAACTGGTATCCTCGCCTGGATAAGCGTCTGCGAAATCCGGAACCGGTGGACGTTGCCGGTTTACTTGGATGCAAATAGTTCCTTGAAAAGCTGCCTGTTGCCGGGAGAGGCATACTTTTTAAACGTATCCGCAAAGGCGCTTTTAACCGCCTGTTTCTCGCTTTCCAAGACCCCTACCAGACAACCGATAGCCACGTAGGTGGTCTTGGGCAGTTGATCGGTCGCCGCCAGTTTCGCGGAGGTGTCTAACAGATAGTCTCTTTGAACACAGAAGTCGTTAAAATCGCCCAAATTATCCTGCAATTTTTTTAGCTGTCGTATAAGGACGCCGATTTTTTTGGGAGGGAAGAGACTTGAGAAAAATTCCATCAGATACCGTAGCTTTTTGCATTCAATACGCAAATCATGCAACAAGTCGTCCTGGGTACGCTCAATGATCCGATTGCCGGCCTTTGCGATCTTCCTGTAGCGATTATAGATCCTTTTGCGGGCGACATCGAGGATGGGGACATCCCCGCTCGGCGCGGTCCGGTCATCTTCGACCGGCCGGTCTAAAAACGATTCCCAGGCGGTCATAATCCGCCGGTATTTTTCGGATCGCAGTTCCTTTACGGCCTCTTTCAAAACCGCGGCGCGTTCGCGCCGCAGGTAATCGAATAACGGGTGAATATCGGCGCTCAAATCATCGGGAAGCATGGCTTTATACCGGTTTTCATCCAGCAGATATACATCCAGGTCCCGCAGCTGGTTGGTGATCTTACCCACAAAAGAAAAATCTTTTTTAAAGCGGTCGGTTACATCCCCGGAGAACACCGCTTTGATTTGCCCCAAAGCCGTTCGGGTACGGCGGATGGAAACCCGGAAGTCATGCAGGAATTCCGTATCGATATCGCTGGCAATATGGGGCTCGTTGATCCTGATGACATCCAGCAAAGAGCGCAGAATGATTTTAGTGGCTTCATCAGCACGCATGTCCGGCTCGAGCCTGATGTTCAGCTTTGCGGAATAGCTACCCGGATTGATATCCGCATGGCCGAGGACCATGAAGTAAACATCTTCCTTTTCACCTGTTCCAAATCCAGCCTCCTCGAAGCGTCGGGAAAGACGCCGCCTGTATTTTGGATATCCCTTAACCGGGGTCAGCCATAAGTAGGTTGCCAAGGCTTCTTTTTCTTGGGATGTCCGGATTTCTTGAAAGAGAAGTCGGGTCACTGTTTTTTGATCCCGGTTTAGAATGCGAAAAGGTGTGGACAGGGCATGGGCTTCAACCAGCTTTGAAAGGGCGCGCATTTTTATGATCGGTGCCAGGTAAGCTTTTAGCCCACCATCCGAAAAGTGCCATATGAAGGTCGGCGGCTCGTCAAAAGCCAGCGCATGCATGGCTTGATTACTGAAAAGCCGGCGCAGATACAGCCTGCTTTCACATGTATACAAGACCAGGGACTTGTTGAATAATCGCCAGTCGAATGTATCGTAAAAGGTAAGCTGCGCGGACCGGGGGGTTTCTTGTCTGATGGTGTATTGATCGGTCAGCTCGCGAGTCAGCTGTTTTTGATCATATCCGGCCGGTAATTTGAATTTTGTGGTGCCACCCATAATATGGTCCTCCGAGAACAGCCTCCCTTTGCGCACCAGGTGCTAATCCCGCCCCTTGAACCCCATGGCTTGAATATCCGGCGGGGGGTGCGGAAAAGGGTTTTCTTACCAGTGAACACGCACCTCTCGAATAGCTTGGGGTGTGCTGCGATGCACGGTGTAAGTAATACCGACAGCATACAATACTTTTGTGCTAAAATAAACACCCATCCAGGGCTGGGAGCCGGTAAGCAATGACAGGTGGGGTTTCGCAGCACCCTCGGGAGCATGACTCCGGAACTCGGCACACCCGTTCCAGACTGTTTTCCGCTTGACAAAAAAAACCATTTTCCAATAATGATAGTGATAATACCTGTTTTACCGGCGATAAATCCTTTTTTTATGCCGTCATTGCACTTTCGATATCATTATCGACGATTCAAACCCATGGGAGAATTCAGAATGACTGAAAAAAAACATAAAGACAAACTGTTGGTTCCGGTTGATTTCTCCCCTTTTTCAGAAGAAGCCCTGCACTTTGCGGGTAAGCTGGCGGATAAGCTGGGGGCCAAGCTTTTTGTGTTGCATGTGATCCATGATCCGCTGAACGCACCGGGGTTTTACTCTGGAAAGGGGAAACGCAAAAAATTTCTGAGGAGCATGGAAGACGCCGCCGAGCAGATGATGGATGAGTTCATGGCTAAAATGCGCAAGAAACATCCGCAGAAGGCGTCCATTCAAAATGCCTCTCTCGCCCTGATTGTCGGTATTCCGGTAACCAGGATCGTGGAATTTGCCGCAAAAAAGGGGGCGGAGATGATCATTATCGGGAGCCATGGCCGCACCGGGTTGTCCAATTTGCTGTTGGGTTCCAAGGCCGAGCAGGTGGTGAGATTGTCTACCATCCCGGTAACAGTGGTCAAAGTATCCAAGCGCCCAAAGAAATGATGATCGCCCGAAGCCGTTTTTCAAAGAAACCCGCATGAGGTGACAGATGAAACTACATTACCGCCGTCGCATATTGGAACTAGGTCTGATGGGACTATGTATGTATTTTACGTTCCATCCCATGTCCGCCTTGGCCGGGGACGGGGCTAAACAGGGTCAAATCAGTTGGTTTTTTTTGCTGATCGGGTTGTTCGGCGGAATGTCCCTGTTTCTTTACGGCATGGAAAGAATGAGCGATGCCTTGAAGATCGTGGCCGGAGAAAAAATGAAGGAT
>CAZWGD010000006.1:0-4590 GCA_964633235.1 uncultured Desulfobacteraceae bacterium
GAATGTGCTTCCTTTTCCAGGCGCTGAAGATATGTGGACACCGGAAAGCCGTTGACAGGGACCATTTTTTTGTATTATGGTATACCAATAATCGGCAAGAATACACCTTGTGGGGAAAGGGGACTGGTTTGAAAGTTATTCGTACACCTTCGGCACCCATCCGGGCGCAAACCGTTAAAAATCTTCGCGAAGCCATCATCGCTGGATTTTTCAAACCCGGCGAGCGGTTGGTTGAGCGTAAGTTGTGTAAACTCATGGGCGTCAGCCGCACACCGCTCAGAGAAGCCTTGAGACAACTGGAAACCGAAGGGCTGGTCGACATAGCGCCATTCAGTGGTCCACGCGTCGCTACCGTCGGTTTGGATCAGGCCAGGGATATTTATCAAATTCGTGTATTGCTGGAAAGTTTTGCCTTTAAGCTTTTTGCGCAACAGGCCGATAACAAAGATATTAAAGCCTTGCGAGGGGCTTTTGAGCGCATAAAGAAGGCTGTGGAGAAAGGGGAAACCGCTCAATTGGTCAAGCAAAAGGACGATTTTTATGAGATCCTGCTGACAAGGTGCGGCAACCAACTCATCTGTTCCATGCTAATGTCTTTAAATGCACGCATTGCATTTTTGCGTAGAACATCGCTGTCTCAAAGCGGGCGACCCGGGGAAAGTGTTTCCGAAATAGAGAAGATTGTCGAGGCTGTTGAAAAACGAGATGCAGACGCCGCATGGGAGGCCAGTATACGCCATCTGAAAAGGGCCCGCGAAAATGCTTTGAAAAGGTTGGACCCGGAACATGCCGATTATATTTACGATGATGAGGGCATATCCGGCATCCAAATTTCATCCTTATAAGGGCCTATTCTGCTTTGATCCTTCTGGTGGTATTCCGGCGCAATCGTTTTTGCGCATTACCAAAGTGTGCTTGACAAGAAAGCGTAAATTGTATTATGGTATACCATTGTTCGGTATCCAAACGTGAGCATCCATGAATTCAGGCATTCCAGGGCTTTCATGTCTGATGCCAACGGTTTTCGGCAGCATCAAAAGGGCTGCAGAGCTAAGAGAAACCACCAAACCGGTGATTGGTGGCCATCCAGCCGATGCGCTGCCGGGGATTTTGTGAGGGCTGATTTTCAATGCCAAGAAAGCGATTGGTGACCTTGGATTAGGGAAAGGAACCTGAAGATGGAGATTGAAGAGGTAAAGCGGCTTGATCGACGCCATGTTCTGCACTCATGGTCGGTGAATGACACCCTGGACCCCCTGGTAATCAGGGATGTCGAAGGGGTCTATCTTATCGATCAGAACGATCAGCGAATCCTTGACTTTTCCGCACAGTTAAAAGCGGTCAATGTCGGATACAAGCATCCTAAGGTGGTTAAGGCCATTCAGGAGCAGGCGGAGGGAATTTGTTATATCAGTCCGTCGTTCGCCCACGAGACGCGCTCCAGGCTGGCCCGCGATCTTGCCGGGATTACCCCCGGGGATTTAGACAAATTCTTTTTTACCCTGGCCGGGGCTGATGCCAACGAGAATGCCGTTAAGATGGCACGCGCCTATTCGAAAAAGCACAAAATCCTTTCCTATTACCGTTCCTATCACGGTGCCACTTACGGTGCCATCACCCTCGGGGGTGATCCGCGCCGGCCACCCGTGGAACCGGGTATTCCGGGAATTGTCCGCCTGCTCAACCCCTATTGCTACCGCTGCCCTTTCGGCCTCACCCACCCCGAATGTGATCTGCACTGCGCCGAGCACGTAGCCGAAGTCATCGCTTACGAGACCCCTGAGACCATCGCCGCCCTGATCATCGAGCCCATCGTCGGCGCCGGGGGGATCCTGATTCCACCCGACGGGTATCTGCAACGCATAAAAACCCTTTGTGAAAAAAACGAAATTCTTCTCATCGCCGACGAGATCATGACCGGTTTTGGACGCAGCGGAAAGTGGTTCGCGGTGCAGCATTGGGATGTGGTGCCGGACATGATCACCATGGCCAAGGGCATGACTTCAGGCTATGTGCCCATGGGCGCCGTGGCTTTGTCCAGAAAAATCGGCGGCGCCTTGGAAAAGGAAATGCTGTACTGCGGACTTACCTATAGCGCCCACCCCCTGCTCTGCGCCACGGCCCAGGCCACCCTGCAGGTCTACACAGAGGATCGGCTTGTGGAGAACTCCCGCAGGCTGGGCAAGGTGTTGAAGGCGGAAATGACAAAGATGCGGGATCGGCATGCCAGTATCGGGGATGTCAGGTGCTTGGGCCTGTTTGGTTGTTTTGAACTGGTCAAAGACAGGAAAACAAAAGCGCCTTTAATTCCCTACAATGCTAAAGGAGAACAGGCCAAGCCCGCCAAAGAGATTACCAAACGGTTGAGGCAAAAAGGCATCTATGCGCCCATGCGTTGGATGTTCCTGTCGGTTTCTCCGCCGTTATCGATATCCGAAGCGGAGTTGAGGCAAGGGCTGGCGATTATCGATGAAGTTCTCGAATATGCGGACGAACTTACCTAGACTATTACCGGTCATCAAAGTCGGCTTGGGCAAAGGCTGGCAGGCCTATATCTGGCTGTTGAAGATCATCATACCGCTATCGTTTTTAACCATGCTGTTGGTTTACAGCGGTTGGATGAACAACCTGGACTTCCTGATCGAGCCGGTCATGGGTGTACTGCATTTGCCCACAGTGGCCGCCTTGCCCCTCCTGGTCGGCGTGATAGCCAATATATACGGCGGCCTTGCCATCATGGCGGTTTTACCTTTGAATCAGGCCGAGCTGACCCTGCTGGCTATCTTCCTCATGATCTCCCACAACCTTGTTCAGGAAGGCATTATTCAGGCCCGCAGTGGCATAAGCCCTCTGAAAATCATTCCGTTTCGACTGGCAGCATCCATATTAACCGTGATGTGGGTGGCGCCTCTGCTGGGTACCGGACCTGAACCGTCCGTGGAACAGAACCTTACCTCCCCTGCTTCCGGGATATTGGTCGAATCTTTCAAACAAAGCTTCCAGCAGTGGAGCATCGATACCATAACCCTGATGATCAACCTGTTTTTTCTGCTGATGCTCATCATGGTCGTTATGGAGCTTATGAAAGCGTACAAGTGGGCTCAAAAGATTCAGAGAGGACTTGCACCGTTTCTGAAATTACTGGGCTTAGGGCCGCAAACCGGTTTGCTCTGGTTGGTCGGCGTGCTCTTCGGTGTTGCTTTTGGCGGGGCAGTTATCAAAGAGGAGTTCAAACAGGGCTACCTCAGTCCAGACGATATGGAGCGGCTTCATATTTCCATCGGCATCAACCACTCCGTGATTGAGGACCCCATTATTTTTATGCTTTTAGGGATACCGCTATTTTGGCTTATCGTGCCGCGCCTGACGGCTTCGATAGTGGCCGTTTACGTTTTGATAGGCTGGCAAAAAATCAAACCGAGGAAAAAACAGCTTAGCGAAAGATGATAGGAGGCAATCGTGGAAAGTTCCGTCAAGACATTGAAAGAGCCCAACGCACCTTACGGGAAACTAAAAAATTACATCGATGGAGAATGGGTGGAGTCGTCATCCGAGCGCGCCCTTGATGTGATCAACCCAGCTACGGGGAAAGTCATCGCCCAGGTTCCCCTTTCTACCACCGACGAGGTGGCCCAGGCGGTTCAGGCCGCCCATGAGGCGTTCCAAGATTGGCGCGAGACCATACCCACTAAACGGATACAGTACTTTTTTCGTTTAAAGGAACTGCTGGAGCAGAACTTTGAAAATCTTTCCGGAACAATTGTACAGGAACTCGGCAAAACCATCGACGAAGCCAGGGGGGAGATGCGCAGGGCTATCGAGGAGGTGGACTGCGCCTGCGGGATACCCAAGTTGATGCATGGTTACATCGCCCAGGACCTTTCACCGGGTATCGATCTCAAGGCCATAAATGAGCCTTTGGGGGTTTTCTGCATGATCCCGGCCTATAATTTCCCGGCCCTTGTCCCCCTGGAATACATGCCCTATGCCGTGGCAACCGGGAACACCTATATCATCAAGCCCAGCATCGAGGTGCCGGTTACCCAGGCGAAGATTTTCGAACTGATTGAAGAGGCCGGGTTCCCGCCAGGGGTGGTCAACCTGGTTCACGGCCATCGGGAAGTGACCTCGGCGTTGCTGGAGGCGCCCGAGATGAAGGGGATATCCTTCGTCGGTTCGACACCTGTCGGGAAACTGCTGTACGAGAAGGCCGCCCGGCGGGGCCTGCGGGCCCAGATCGCGGGAGGGGCCAAAAACCACCTGGTTATCATGCCGGATGCCGATCTTGACAAAACCGTCAACGCCATGCTCACCTCCTTTTTCGGTTGCGCCGGGCAGCGTTGTTTGGCCGGTTCCGTGGCCGTGCCCGTGGGCCACATTTACGCAGAACTCCGGGACAAATTTGTCGAGGCCGCTTCGAAGTTGACGGTCGGTTGCGGACTCGATCAAGGTGTCCAGGTGGGACCACTGGTTTCCCAGGCGCACAAACAACGGGTTCTGGATAACATTAAAAAAGGAATAGACGAAGGTGCTGATCTCAGACTGGACGGCCGAAATATCGCCGTGGAGAATTATCGGGACGGCGCTTTT
>CAZWGD010000006.1:4600-16088 GCA_964633235.1 uncultured Desulfobacteraceae bacterium
GGCTGATATGACCATCGCCCGGGAGGAGATATTCGGACCGGTGGCCAGTATTGTCAGAGCGGCCGATTTTGATGAGGCTCTAGATTTGATCGGCAAAAGCAAGTACGGCCATTCGGCCATGCTGTTCACTTCAAACGGAAAATGGGCGCGGGAGTTCGAATACCGTGTTCCCTGCGGCAACCTGGGAATTAACATCGGGGTTGCCGCTACCCAGGCCATGGCCACTCTGGGCAGTTTGAAAGAGTCATTTTTTGGCGATCTTCATGGGCGTTCCGAGTCGATTCTGTTTTTCACTGAGCGTAAGATCGTTATTTCGAGGTGGTTTTAATGGCTATTACGACCGTGGGCATGGCGCTTGAATTCGCGGGCAAATTGGAAGACCAGCTTGAGGCGGTTTGTCATCAAAGCCTGGATTCAGCCGGTGATGATCAAACCCCAAAACCGATGCTGTCGTTGATCAAGGCAATCCATAAACGCAAAGCCGGCTTGAAACGACTGTACGACGACAATGTTTACTCCGACATGGATACAGGCGTGCTGGCCCCCATCACCTCCATGCGGGAAGAAGACTACACCCCGGCGACATCGCTGCCGCCGACTACAAATGACGAAAACCAGCGGCAAAGCGTGACAGCCGCCGAAAAAACAATCCAACGGTTTTATAAAGACCTGGCTGATCGCCTGCGGTCCGGACCGCGTCCGATTTTGAAGCGTATTGAAAAAATGGCCAAGGAAATTGGCGAGATTCATCGAATAAGCTGAAGCATACCGCTAACCATAACCCTACAAAGGAGGTAACTGGCTAATGATACGAAATTTTCATGCCGGCAGGAATCACAGCGGCGGGTTGGCCTTCCATGTCTTGAGCGAGGTCGACAAGGAGCGCATTCACGCCTCGACCCTGGAGGTGTTGCTCAAAACCGGGGTTTTTGTCGAGGATGAGGATGCCCTGGAAATGTATGCCGGGGGGGGCTGTATGATCGACCCCCAAACAAAAATGGTCAGGATCCCCCCGCATGTGGTGGAAGATGCAATTCAGTCGGCTCCTGAAATCATGCTCATGGCCGGGCGGAATTCCGGGGATGATGTCATTCTGGAAATGAATCGCGTCTCCTTTTCCTGCTTTGGAACGGCTATTAAAGTAACTGATCCGCATACGGGAGAGATACGCGATTCAACCAAAAAAGATCTTGCCGACTGTGCCAGAATCATCGATTATCTGGACAATGTCGAGACCAACCGGCGTTCAGTGAGCGCCTACGATGTTCCCCAGGAAGTTGCTGCCGTCCACGACGCGGAAGCCTTGCTGTGCAACACCACCAAACACATCCTGACAACACCCTACAATGGCTATATGGCCAGGCAGATTATCAAGATGCTGGTGGCGATTGTCGGCAGTGAAGAGAGACTCAGGCAGCGTCCCTTGGTGACTTTCAACAACTGCGCAGTAACGCCCTTGAAATTACCCAGGGAGTGTTGCGAGATCATCGTTGAATCCGCTAAAGCCGGCCTGCCGGTCACGGTGCTGTCGCAGGCCTTGACCGGGGGATCATCACCGGTCACCCTGGCCGGAACCCTGGTGATTCACAATGCGGAGGTGCTTGCCGGGCTTGTACTGAGCCAGTTCGTATCCAAAGGAAATCCCTTCCTTTACTGCAGCTCAACCTGCAGCCTGGATCTGCGCTATGGTACCGCGGCGGTGGGAACACCCGAAACCGCCTTGCTGAATGCGGCCATTGCCGAAATGGCCCGCTACTATTTGCTGCCATGCCGTGTCGCCGGCGGGTAGACGGATCACAAGATTTCCGATGCCCAGACCGGCCATGAAAAGACGCTGACGGGCATACTACCGGCGTTGGCAGGTGCCAACCTGGTGTATGGCCTGGGGATGTTTGAAACCGGCGTCATCATGGATTATGGGCAGCTTGTAATGGATAATGAGTTTGCGGGGATGATCAAGCACATGCTTAAGGGCATTCCGGTTAACGATGAAACCCTGGCTTTGGATGTCATTCACGAGGTAGGTGCCTTTGGTGAATTCATGAGCCACGACCACACCTTCAAGCATATGCATACCGCCCAAACCCATCCAAAGCTCATCGACAGACGCACACGAGGGGATTGGAAAGCAGATGGAGCCGAGAACATTTACGACAAGTCGTGGGAAAAAGCTCGGCAGATCCTAGATACCCATTACCCGGAACCGCTTCCTGAAGATATTCAGAAAACGATACAATCCATCGTGAAAGAATCGGAGGAAGAACTCGAGATTTCGGAAACATAAAAAGGCAGCATCATGAAAGATCAGACCATAAAGAAGCTACGTAAAATCGTTGGCAGGGATGATGTGTTCACCAGTCAACTAGACCTTAAGTGTTATTCACGCGATCGGTTGCCTTGGGCAAGCAATAAGGATTGGGTGGTGGAAAATATTCGAACCCCGGCCGTGGTCGTCAGACCGGAAACGACAAACGAGGTGGTCGAAATTATCAAGACGGCCAATCAGTATAATCTGCCGATCGTACCCCGGGCTGCCGGAACAGGATTCATGGGGGCGGCGGTGGCTGTCAAAGAAAATTGCATTCTATTGGATATGCGTAAAATGGACAGGCTGTTGGACATCAACGAAAGCGACCGCAAAGTTGTTGTTCAGCCGGGTATCAATCTTGAAAGATTGGAAGAAAAGCTTGAGGCCTACAACTTGATCGTCGGTCATGATCCCGGATCCTCATGTTCTTCTACGATTGGCGGGGCTATATCCAACGATGGCACCGGAGCCCTGTGCAACAAATTCGGAACCATGCGGGATATCGTTTTGGGCCTTACGGTTGTGATGCCGACGGGAGCGGTGTTGAAGACCAACGATGCAAGCAAGTCGGCTATCGGCTACAACCTGAAATACCTATTTATCGGAGCTGAAGGGACTTTGGGGGTGATCACCGAAGTGTCTTTAAAGGCCAAACCGAGAGGTATTATGAGGTTGGGATGTTGGGAGTTTAACACCTTTTTGGATGCTTACAACGCCGTCGATAAAATCGGCCAGGCAGATTTGATCCCCGCTAGAATTTCTTTACAGGACAAAGGCCGCTCTGGCTCGTTGAGCCGGGCCACAGGCAGAACCATCAATGCATCCGTAGCAGCCTGTTTTCTCGAGAACGCGCGGTTGATGGATCACAAATTTGAACTGGTCGTAAAGTCAATGGAAGCATCCGGCGGAATTTTATTGCCGGAAGATGTTCGGCGGTACTGGTGGAATACCCGGCACGACTACCCCCAGTCACAGGGTGTGTGGCAGGTTTTAGAAACCTGCGTACCGTGGTCCAAAGTCCCCGAAGCCTATGCCAGGGTTAACACCATTTTAGATCAGGCCGGATATACTAAATCGCGGAGCATGGGCTGCTTTGCCTACAATCCGACACCATGGAGTATTGATTTGTACTTTGACGAGCGCGATCAGAAAGATATGCGCAAGGTCATCGAAATAGAGCATGAGATCCGCAGGCTTTCATATCATTTAGGCGGTTCCATGTCTTCCTGCCATGGCGTCGGCATGTTTTTGCCCGAATTGGCCAAAGAGGAGCTGGGCTATTCTCTGGAAATCATGAAAAAGATAAAAAAGGTGCTGGATCCCAACAACATCATGAATCCCGGCAAAATGGGAATATAAATTGAATTAAGGAGATCGGCGATGACCACTGACATAAACACGGTTAACCGGGATATCGATTACTGTGAAAGGTGCCGGTGCCAATTTTGTACTGAATATTGCGCCAGCTATCAGGTGTCGAAACGTCTTCCCTGGTCAGCCAGGGGGCGTCTGGATATCGCCCGCTACCTGCGTGATGGTGAGATGGATTATGATCAGGAGGTAAGGGACGCCATATACACCTGTCAGTTGTGTAAGCGCTGCTACGCGCATTGCAGTGCCGTGCTTCCCGAAAACATGAAAATCGATGTGGCTGAAGCCATGGTTTTTTTCAGAAACGAAATTGTCACCAAACACCCCGGTCTGGAACCGGTTGTCTTTCGGGAAATGTGTGAAAATATAACGTCCTCCGGTGCAATGGTGCCCACTTCTCCCAAAGAAAAGGCGGCCTGGGCAGCGGATCTCGGATTGAAAAAGGGTGGTGAGAGGGTATTCTATGCATCATGCATGAATCCGCTTATGGGATATTTCGAAATGGCCCTCAACACTGCTGAAAAGTTCGGCGTGAGCATGAAGCGTTTGATCAAAGTGGATAAGGGGATGAGAAAAATCAAGCTTGATAAGGTCTTGCGCGGCATTGCCGACACAGCGTTGCACAGCAATGATGTTTATATCCAAACACTGAGAAATTCCATCGGGATACTCCAGAAGCTGAATATCGATGTGGGTTATCTTCCTGACGAGCCGTGCTGTGGCGCCGCCCTTCATACCTATGGCCACTTGGATAATTTCAGGGTCCATGCTGAGAAAACTTACCAGACACTCAAAGAGCATGGGGTCAAAGAAGTCATCATGATCAATCCAATTTGTCAGGGTGTTATGGCGACGGTTTATCCTGAGTTTGTGGATGGTTGGGATATCAAATGCCGCAGTGTCCTGGAGATTGTGGCTGAAAAAGCCGAAAACCAGGAAATCAGCATGGCCATAAAAGCGGAACTGACAGCCACGTACCACGATCCCTGCTATGGCACCCGATATCTGGATCAAATGCATGCTTCCAGGGTGATCTTAAACAATATAGAGAAGTTTCATCTTAAAGAGCCGGAATACAACGGAAAAAGGACGAACTGTTGTGGCGGTGGGGGGCCGGAGGTGAAATACTCTGAACTTTCCATGACAATGGCTAAAAACCGAGTGGCAGAACTTTTAGAAACAGGCGCCGAAAAAATAATAACCGCCTGTCCGATTTGCGTGGTCATGCTCCGGTTAGGTTGTACGGAGGCCGGAGTGAGCACTGAAGTGCTTGATATCTCAGATTTAATATTTGAGGCTTTATAACGAACGCATAACCCGGGAAAAGGGGGGTGTCTTATGAAAGGTGTTTGGCATCATATCTTAAGAATCGATCTCACGAAAAGGAAGGCCCGAAAAGAAGCTGTACCGGAAGATGTCTATAGGCGTTTCAATCTGGGTATCGGGCTGGGCACTTATTTGCTGTATCAAGGAACTCCAGGAGGTGCCGACCCATTGGGGCCTGAAAATACCATGGTGATATCAGCCGGCTTGCTGGTTGGATCAGGAGCGCCCACCGGTTCCAAAACAGTGGTCACATTCAAATCGCCTCTCACCAATGGGTTCGGCCGGGCGGTGGCGGGTGCCTATCTTGGGGAGCAACTTCGAAAATCCGGTGTTGATGCTCTGGTGATACAGGGCCAGGGTACTGAATGGTGCCTTTTAAAGATCGACGATGATCAGGTGACGTTCATGGATGCGTCCTCGCTTGTCGGGCAAGACACCCTTGAAACTCAGGAGATTCTCCGTACCAAATATGGCAAAGCTTACCGCACATGCGCCATAGGACCGGCCGGAGAGAACCTTAGCTGCATTGCCGGCATCGACTTTGAGCAGCGCCAGGCCGGTCGGGCCGGCTGTGGCGCGGTTTTGGGCGCCAAAAAAATCAAGGCTATCATGGTAAAAGGCACTCAAAAAATCGAGGTCCACGATCCGCAGGCGCTCAAGGCATCCATAAAAAAATGGGCTAAGATTTTAAAAGCGCATCCTGCCACCCAAGATGATATGAATTACGGTTCGGGAGAGATGTGGGAATGGATTAATTTAGAGCGTGGAACCTGCCCTGCCCGCAACTTTCAATGGGGTTATTTTCAATCTGTATACGATAACCTCAAGGAGGGTGAAAAGTCGCATCTGGATCCCTACTATTACGTACCGAGGTACCAGAAGGAGAGAACGGGCTGCCCGAAATGCACGAAGCCATGCGGACGCATTCTTGCCGTGGAAGCCGGAAAATATGCGGGAGCAAAGGTTGATGGTGTTGAATATGAGCTGCTCATGTCTCTGGGCAGCGTCATGGAAAACGACGATATCGAAGCAACCATTGCCATGAATGAAATCTGTGATCGCATGGGATTTGACGGTATTTCCGCAGGTGTGACCGTGGCCTGGGCCATGGAGGCTTACGAAAAAGGACTGCTGGACGAAGAAAAACTGGGTGGCCTTGAACTATCCTTTGGCAATGCGGATGCCGCGATTGCCGTGCTGAAAAAAATGGCCCGTCGGGAAGGCTATATTGGAAAGCTTTTAGCTGACGGCACCCGAATGGCTGCAAAAAAATTGGGCAGAAAATCGGAACGTTTCGCTATTCAAATCAAAGGGATGGAGCTGCCCGCCTATGATATACGAGGCATCAAAGGCGCTGCGTTGGCTTTTGCGGTTTCGTCGAGGGGAGCCTGTCATCTGACGGCTACAATCTATAATTGGGAACTGGCCGGTAAATATTGGAAATTTGATGGTGTTGACCGGCTCAGTAGTGAATGGAAAGGTTTTAACGTCAAAACCGCAGAGGATCTGGCAACGGTCTATGATGTTTTCGGTATTTGTAAATTTTCACGGCACATGTTTTTCTTAGAAGGATTTTCAGAGTTCCACAATGCGATCTCCGGCTATGAGATGACCGATGGTGATATCATTACCCTGGGAGAGAGAATCTACAACCTGCAGAAAATGTTTAACCTGCGGGAAGGCCTGGATCGTAAAGACGACTGTCTTCCTTATCGACTGACCCACGAGCCTATTCCAAAAGGCGTCTCTGAGGGGGCAGTCGTCACCGAAGAAGAATTGCAGCATATGCTGGACGAGTATTACCTCGCCAGAGGATGGTCAAAAAACAGCGTTCCAACCGCCGCAAAGCTAACCACCCTGGGGTTGCTGGACATTGTGGATGAAAGCGCCGCGGCCAAAGTATCGCTCGAGGAAGTATGAAAATCAAAGTGTTTGGCGGTTTGCGCAAATTTGTCGACGGCCATGCGCAATTAGAAGTGGCATTCGATGACCGTGTCACTGTCCGTGACATTATCATCAAGTGTCACATTCCAGAACATTATGTCTATGTGGTTGAAAGAGACGGCAAGCCGATCGATAAAAACACGGCCATCAGGGACGAGGGGGAGTTGAAGCTGCTGCCGATCATCACAGGCGGCTAAATACCGTTCTCCGGAAAACGTCTCGGACGGCGCCATCAGTGGCTTCCCCCCGACAGCGTACCAACTGTACGCCTTTCTCGGGGAAGAGCCCTTCAAGCCCTGCCTAAAACATTGTCTGAAAGCCCATGGAAAGTATTGGTAACCGCAAATAGAGAGGTGCACATGATTTACAAGATCAGGAAAGGCCAGGTTAGCCAGGGGGAAGCTGTCGGGATCATACTGATGGACAGCGACTATCCATGCCCGCCCGGCGTGCCGGGAAATGCAACAACCTTTTCATTTCCCGTGCGGTACCGGGTAGTCAGGGGCGCGGACATGGAGCATTTGGTGTATAAAGGCGATCCCAAGCTGTTAGATGCCTTCATTGAGGCCGGTTGGGAACTGGTGAATGCAGGTGTCAAAGCCGTAACCGGAAACTGTGGTTTCATGGTGCTTTATCAGGATTTGCTCGCCAGGGAATTTCCCGTGCCGGTCTTTATGTCGAGTTTGCTTCAGTTGCCGTTTATGTCCAGGCTGCTACAGCCGGACCAAAAAATTGGTGTTATTACCGCCAGTCTCGATTCCCTGACCGATAGGCATTTAGAGATTGCCACCCGGGGCATAGACTGCCCGATCAAGGTCGTGGGTATGGAAAAACAGCAGCATTTTTACGAACAGATCCATGTCCAAACCGGCGAGCTCGACCTTGAAAATATTGAGCGCGAGGTGGTGGAAAAGGCTCTGGAGCTGATGGAAGGGGAAGATAAGATCGGTGCTATCCTGCTGGAGTGCACCGATCTGCCGCCCTATGCCGCGGCAGTTCAGGAAGCGGTGAATCTGCCTACTTTTGATGTGACCACAATGATCAATTATGTGTTTTCAGCATTGATACGCAGGCGTTTTGACGGATTTGTGTAGTTGGATGTCGCGCATCTCGGCATTTCAGGGTAAAAAACCACTTGACAAGCCTTTGACGGCTTTATAGTTATAATGATTAAATCATTATAACCTTAAGCGGGTATTTCAAGACGCAAGCATGTCAAAGCTTCAAAGAGCCACCAGCCTGAGTTTGGTGGAAAACGTCGTTCACCAGATCGAGGAAGCCATTCTGACAGGCGAGTACCGGGTTGGAGACAAGCTGCCCCCCACACGCCAGTTGCAGGAAATCCTGGGCGCCAGTCTGGGGACCATCCGTGAAGGGTTGGCCCGCCTGGAGCAAAAGGGCCTTGTGGCCGTGAAAAAAGGGACCAAAGGGGGCTATTTCATCAATGACGTGACCACCCAGCCCATGACGGAAAGTCTTGAACTGCTCATGCGCCACCTAAAGGTTACCCCGCGGGAGCTTTTTGAGTTTCGGGCTACGGTGGAAGCTGGATTGATCCGCCTGGTTGTCCAGCGGGGGTCCGATGAACAGGTGCAGGATCTAATGCAGTACCGGCAAAAGCTCAAGGCCTGCCTCGAACGCGGCAAGGAGGGATGGTATGCCTTGCTCGACGCCGAGAGGGACCTGCGCAAGGCCTTCCTCGCCATCGTCGACAATCGTATCTACGGCGCTGTTTTACTCCCCATTCACAACAATATTTTTCAATTTGCCAATCGCCACCTAGGCGGGGGCGATGCCATGACCCGAGAAGCCTACCGGTACTGGCAAAAGATACTGGATGCGCTTGAGCGGCGCGATGAAGAAGCGGCCGCCGGCCAGACCAAGAAAATGATATTCCATTTCATGAATCTGACGTTGACGGAAAAGAAAAGATCAAACAACCCGGATTAATTGTTTACAAAAAAAGGTCCTGAAGACAAAAGGGGGATAAAACCATGTTGAACACCAATGTCACGACCCAGGCCAACCTCTCCTTCCGCGTATTGACCGACGATCAAATCGAGGATCTTACCAGGGCGGCCATGGAAATTTTAGAAAAGGTGGGCTTCAAGGTCCTGCATGCCGGAGCCCGCGAGATGCTCCAATCGGCAGGGGCGGTGGTCAACGGGGAGATTGTCAAAATACCCCAGTTTCTGGTCAGGCAATGCCTGGCGACGGCGCCGAAAGGCTGGACGATCTACGATCGCAACGGACGACGTGCTTTGGAAGTCGAAGGGCGTAAAAGCTACTACGGGACATCCACGGCCAGCCCCAACACGAAAGATGCCCTGACCGGCGAGTATCATGAAACCAGGGTGGAGGACCTGGCCTTGGCCGCCAAAGTAGCCGATGCTTTGGACAATATCGATTGGGTCATGCCCATGGGGTCCATTCAGGATGTTCCCAGCCGGGCCGCAGAGTTACACGAGTTTGTGGCCACGGCAACCCATACCACCAAACCAGTTGTCTTTCTGTCATACTCTCCGCAGGGCATGGAGATTGTTTTTGACATGGCCGCGGAGATCGCCGGCGGTAGAGAAGCGTTGCGTGAAAAGCCTTTCATCGTTGCCTATCCGGAGCCGATCACCCCGCTTGTAATGCCTGATCATGTTGCCGGGCGCATCCTCTTGACCGCCGAGCGCTTTCTGCCCCAGATGATGGGACCGGCTGTTCAGTTGGGTGCCACCGGCCCGGTGACGATCCCGGCCGCCGTAGCCCACGGCACCGCCGAGTCGATGATGTGCGTGGTGCTGGCTCAGGTAAAAAACCCGGGGTGCCCGGTGGGATTGGGCTGCAACTTTGCCGTATTCGATATGGGCCTGGGCCTGATGAGCGCCGGAGGCCCTGAGATGAGCCTGGCCCTGGCGGCCCAGGCGGAAGTGGCCCAATCGTTCGGGCTGCCCACCTGGGGACTGGCCGGCGCAACCGATGCCAAGGTGATGGATGCCCAAGCCGGTGTGGAAGCCACCTTTCATATCATGGCTCAGGGGCTGGCCGGATTGAACCTGATCCATGACGTGGGTTACGTGGATGGCTCCATGGCTTGTAGTGTAGAACAACTGGTCCTGGGGAATGATATTATCGGCATGGCCAGGCGGTTCATGCGCGGCCTCGATTTCTCTTCTGACCAATTGGCCCGGGATTTGCTGTATCAGACTGGACCGGGCGGCGAATTCCTGTCCCAGCCCCACACCATGCAGCATTTTAAGAATGAACTATGGCGGCCGACCATCTTCACGCGTAAACCCATCAACGCGTGGCGCCAAGACGGTGAAAAGGACACCTGCCGGAGGGTCGGCGAAAAAATCCGGCATATTTTGGAAACACACAAGCCCCAGGCCCTGCCGGATGCGGTGGTCGAAAACCTGGAACGCATGAAGACGGAAGGTGAAAAGGTGTTAACGCAAACCTGATCCGCACGGAAATCGTGATCGCTGTCCAAGTCGACGCGGTATGGGACTTGGCACGTAAAAGAACGGAAGGCCTCAAGGGGATACCCGGCATGCCACCAGGGTTCGGGCAACGATTTCGATTCCGATGAAGCCAAACAAGGAGGTGACCATGGATACCCAACGAGATAGGGGCATTCAACACATCAAAGCCCGCCCGAATCGTCGCTGTTACGGCATGGGGCTGGGCATCATTATTCTGGATGAGGTCTACCCGGGATTTCCCGGGGACGTGCGTAATGCCAGCGCCTATCCATTCCCTATCCAGTTTGAAATCGTGAAGGATGTAGATATCCCTCGACTGGTCTTTGAGGAGGATAAATCGCCCTGCCTGAAGCCTATTCAAGAGGCCGCTAAAACCCTGGAAACCATGGGATGCCGGGCGATAGCCGCGGAATGTGGCTACTTTGCCTATTTTCAGAAAGAAATCGCCGCCTGTGTGGACATTCCCGTTTTTATGTCCAGCCTGCTTCAAGTACCTTGGGCTCAGCAACTGGTGGGGCCCCAAAAAGTGGTAGGAGTCCTGGCCGCCTTAAAACAGTACATGAGCGATGCACACCTGGCGGCCGTGGGTATTCAGCCAGGCAGCAACTATGTTGTGGGCGGCGCCATGGATGACGGGCGCTGTATAGAGTTTGAAAACCTTTGGATCGGAGACAAACGGCCGGAGATACCCCAGGCACACTATGATAAAGCCGAAAAGGAGTTCGTTGAAGTAGCCGCTGAATTTTATCAACGCCACCCGAATATGGGTGCCATGGTCTTGGAGTGCACCGGGTTTCAGGTGTTTGCCCGCGCTCTCCAGCGCCAAATCGATATCCCGGTTTTCACCTGGGGAACATTATTGGACTATGCGTATTCGGTGGTCGTACACCGGGATTTTTACGGGCATGTATAACGTTCTATCCACAGTCGCCGCTTCACCCGCAGCCCAAAAAGGAAGCCAGGGAGGTTACCATGTATAGTCAACGTGATAGGGGCATTCAACACATCAAGGCCCGCCCGAATCGTCGCTGTTACGGCATGGGGCTGGGCATCATTATTCTGGATG
>CAZWGD010000006.1:16188-18561 GCA_964633235.1 uncultured Desulfobacteraceae bacterium
AGGTCTACCCCGGGTTTCCCGGGGACGTGCGCAATGCCAGCGGCTACCCCTTCCCCATCCAGTATGAAATTGTAAAGAATGTGGACATCGACCGGCTGGTTCGCGAAGAGGACAAATCGCCCTGCCTGCCCCCCATTAGGGAAGCGGCCAAAAACCTTGAAACCATGGGCTGCCGCGCCATTGCCGCCGAGTGCGGCTACTTCGCCTTTTTTCAGAAAGAGATTGCCGGCTACGTGGAGGTGCCCGTGTTCATGTCCAGCCTGCTGCAGATCCCCTTTGCCCAGCAGCTGATCGGGCCCGACAAAGTGGTGGGGGTTTTAGCGGCGGAAAAGAAGTATCTGGAAGACGCCCACCTTGAAGCGGTGGGCGTTCAACTGGGCAGCAACTACGTGGTGGGGGGCGCCATGGACGACGGGCGCTGTGTCGAATTTGAAAATCTCTGGCACTCGGACAAACGGCCGGAAATTCCCCAGGCCAGCTATGACAAGGCTGAAAAAGAGTTTGTCGGTGTCGCCGTGGATTTTTTCAACAGCCATCCCAACATGCGTGCCATGGTCCTGGAGTGCACCGGTTTTCAGGTATTCGCCCACGCTCTCCAGCGTCAGATCGACATTCCGATCTTCAGCTGGGGCACCCTATTGGATTACGCCTATGCGGTTAGCGTTCACCGGGATTTTTACGGGCATGTATAACGGGTTGCCTGTTGCCCTGTAAAGATGCCTCCCCTGCGGGCGCCCATTGAGCCGCAAGGGATCCACCAAAACGGGCGGGTACGAGACCTGCCCTACATAACCACCATATCGTAACGAGGAGTATGCAAGACATGACAACCAACTACGACGCCATCATCATCGGAGCCGGCATTTCCGGCGCGGCCATCGCCCTGGAACTTTCCCAAAAAGGGTACAAGACCCTCAACGTGGAAAAACTCGGCGCCGCCGGCCACGGCTCCACCGCCAACACCTGTGCCATCATCCGGACCCACTACAGCACCCTCGAAACCACAGCCCTGGCCTTCGACAGCTATTATTACTGGAAAAACTGGAAGGAATACATCGGCGTGGAAGACGAGTTGGGCCTTGCCAAGTTCAACATGGTCGGTGGCGCCAGCGTAAAACCGAAGAGCTTCGATTTGAACCGGTACTTAAAGCTGCATGATGAACTTCAGATACCTTATGAAATATGGGATCCGGCCAAACTGCTGGAACGGATGCCCCACTTTGTGGATGATTCCTTCTTTCCCCCCAAACGCCCCGAGGACCCCACCTTTGCCGATCCGTCCACGGACAAAATCAACCCGACCGTGGTCTACTTCCCTTACGCAGGTTATGTCAACGACGCCACCCTGTCCGTGCATAACCTCCAGAGGGCCGCCGAGGCAAAGGGGGCTGTCTTTGAATTTGATGCAGAGGTGGTTGACATCCGCAAGGAAGGCGGAAAGGTTACGGGCATCACCCTGCGGGGCGGGCAAGAGATCGCGGCACCGGTGGTGGTCAATGCCGCCGGGCCCCACTCCTTTATAATCAACCGTCTGGCCGGTATCGAGGACCAGATGAAAATCAAGACCCGTTCGCTACGCCATGAGGTACACTTTGTACCCTCTCCGGAGGATTTCAGCTATGCGCAGGACGGCATCATCGTTTCCGACGGGGACGCGGGCGGTTATCACCGACCGGAAACCGGAGACCTCATCCTGGTCGGCAGCGAAGACCCGTCGTGTGATACCCTTGAATGGGTGGACGACCCCGACAATTTCAACCGGGACGTCACAATGGAGCAGTGGAATGCCCAAGTGTATCGCATCGCCAAGCGTATCCCCAGATTGGCTATTCCCAGCCAGCCCAAAGGCGTGGTCGATCTGTACGATGTCACCGACGACTGGATTCCCATCTATGACAAAACCGATCTGGGTGGATTTTATCTGGCCATCGGCACCAGCGGCAACCAGTACAAGAACGGTCCGGTCATCGGCCAGGTACTGGCGGAAATCATCACCGCCTGTGAAAACGGGCGTGATCACGAACAGGACCCGGTTCAGGTCAAGCTGCGCAACATCGACTATACCCTGAATACGGGCATCTTTTCCCGCAACCGGGAAATCATCGAGGGCAGCACCTTTTCAGTACTCGGTTAAATTGCCGGGGAAATATTATAAGCAGCATGGGCGTTTTATTTACCCAGATAACGATTCGCTGATCAATGTTCTGCGCCCCGGTCAACTTCGAGAGTATATTGCAGGATTTTCTTTTTTTAATAAGGTACGCTATGGAAATAAGTAACCTACTGAGTCTTGGAAATGCTTATAATACGACCAGTTCCAAGAGTTGTGGACTCACTAGATCCCGCGTGAGAACCGAACGAGTACTTTTCAAG